>CAMQTD010000017.1 GCA_947036995.1 uncultured Parabacteroides sp. | reverse complement strand
TCCGCCAGAGACCTCCAAGGAAAGAAAAGAGTTGACTTGTTCAACTCTTTATCTTCCAATTACGGATCTAGCTCAGTTGGTAGAGCACTGGTCTCCAACACCAGGTGTCGGGAGTTCGAGCCTCTCGATCCGTGCGAGCTTCGGCTTACAAAAGCTTCCAAGTCAGCAGTTTAACGACTGCTGGCTTTTTTGTTTTTATACCCCTATGCAAATCACCCCCCACTCATTTACGTACATAATTTACGAATCCCCACCATAAGTTAAGTTTTAGCATTTATATTTTTCTAAAAAAAAGATTGCAATCCATTTGGTTTATATTATAAACCAAGCTATATTTGCACCAGTGATTGACTTAAAGAAGTAATCACCTATTTTTTTACCTATTCGGTTTATATTATAAACCTATTTGTTATATGTGAAAGAAAAGGTGTAATTTACTGATTATAGTTATTACTATAGACATATTTAAATTAGATACATTAAAAAAAAACAAAATGGAAAAAGCAAAAATGACAGAGAAAGAGAGTTTAGAACTAATTTCTCAAATGATTCAATCAACAAAAGAAAAAATCAATCCCAGAAGTGGAAATCGCTTTTTGATTTATGGATACATGGCAGTATTTATTTCGCTAACGATCTTTGCACTTTCACTGTTTATGCAAAGTGGGGCTTGGAATATGATTTGGATGCTAATGTTTGTTCCACAAGTTTATTTATATTTTAAAGATAAAAGTGGAAAAAGTGATGTAGTTACATATACTGATCGAATGATTCTAAATACATGGTTTATCATTGGCTCCCTTTTTAGTCTTACATTTGCCCTTATTATTACCATTGGAATCATATTTGGATATCATGTTGATTATTCAATAATGCTACCACTATCTTTATTGTATGCTGGTATTGGAACAGCGATTACAGGTGTTATAATAAAAGAACCTGGACTTATCTACACACCACTAATTGGTTTTATTTTTGCTATATATATGCTAATTTCTCAATCTAGTGGTGATGCTTCTTCAATCTATTGGAATTTATATTTTGGATTCTCAATGATAGCAATGATGGTTATCCCTGGGCATATTTTAAATAACAAAGCACAAAGATCATGCTAAAAGAGTTAGATCCACTCCTGCATTCGCAACTTCGCTTGGCAGTAATGTCGCTTCTTATCTCGGTAGATGAGGCTGATTTTGTATATCTTAAAGAAAAAACTAATGCGACAGCTGGAAATTTAAGTGTGCAAATTGACAAACTCACAACTGCTGGGTATATAGATGTACAAAAGGATTTGTCGGGCAAAAGACCGCGTACATCATGCAAAATAACAGTAGTAGGAAAAAAGGCTTTCGAAAGTTATGTTGAAGTATTAAGAGGATATATTATTAACTTGTAAACCAAATATTGATACTGTAAACAGTGTTTTTATTATAAACGAGCGAAAGGTCTCAGCAAAGAAAAATTTCTTTACTGAGACCTTTCGCTCGTTTATAATACCATATTCAAACAGAAGAATAAAATTAGTTCACAACAAAGTTGCGAATCTGTATTGCTGTTCCTTTAGAATCTTTGTTGTTATCTTTAGAAATACGTAATACTAACTTATGCTTTCCTGCTGGAAGTTCTGTTTCGAACATATAAACCCAAGGAATATACAAATAGTGGCTCCACTGGGTATATGTGTCTTTCTTTTTAAAAGGTGCTCCATCGATACTGTACTCAATTATACCTGCATCAGGTCCACAAGCACCGAAGTAGCCTATGGCTGTACCTTCAAATGTCAATTCTAATTTACTCCCTGCACGTGTTGCTTCAAGCATCGGAACATTGACAAATCCATGTCGTGTCCCTGTTGCTACAGCTGGTTTCCATCCTTCAACAATCTGAAAACCTTTTTTTAATTTTGCAGATTCAATAGACAGAAAGTCGCCCTTGTAATAACTAAATGTATCCAAAGGAGTCTCTGGTAATAGATGTGGTACAATGAGCTGTTTATCTTCAGGTAAGTTCCACATTGTATCAAATACAGAGGCAATGGCAGCGGCATAATATTTATGCCCCATCCAATGAGGATGTGTACCACCAAACTCTTTCCATGTGAACTCATTTGCTTCCATACGATTGTTAACTTCAGAAACTAAATTAACAGAGGGTAGTTGATAATGATTCGCTACACGGTCGTGGTTAAAAATAACATCGGGCATACGCCCTGCTTTAAGCATCTCAATAAACGGATCGTATATAAAATGAAGCATCATTATATCAACATTTGGATTCGCAATTCGTGCATGACGAACAATGCCCTCCATACCTCGCACCTGCTCTTCGGGTGTAAAATAGTTTGTGTGATCATTTACCGCTGCTTCAGTAAACAGAAGATCTATTTCTCCTTTGTCCAAAACATCTGTTTGCAAACGAAATGCCCCAGGTGTACTACCTGTAGAACCAATACCTGCTTCGATAAATTCAAATTCGGTGAAAGGGAATCGTTGCTTCAGTTGTTGCATAATCATTGTATGCCAACCGCTCATCTCCGTGATAGATCCACCAAAGAATGCAACACACCCTTTTCCTGTTTGCTCAAAGCGAGTAAAAGAGTTTTGAAGAGATCCTCGCACAGCATAATCTTGATATTTTTTAAACGCTGGCTGATTACGTACAATAAAATCGACTACAGGCTCTGGTTTCTCTAAACTATGTGGATGGTGTCCGACTTCTGGCTTTATAATCACTTCAATAGGTCCACCAAGCGCAAGATAACGAGAACGAACTGTTTTCATATTCTCATCAAACGGAACTACTTTATCACTTCCTCCACAAACACTAAAAATGGGAATCTTTGCTGCTGCAATAGGTGCTAACTGATCTATAGGGTTCCCCTTAAAGTGAGCCATATCAGTTTCCGTCAATTTCCACTCCTTAAGAAATTCTTTCCATAATCCATCTCTAGAACGACCCGGCCAACTAAAGGCATTGCACACAGGTGCATCTAAGTAAATACAAGCGACTTTGTCAGTATTCTTTGCTGCCCAATTTAAAGCAAACATTCCTCCACGACTAAAACCTTCGAGTGTTACTTTTGATGAAAGACCGTACATCGAAGTGAGGTGCTCGTAGAATTTTGTTCCTAATTGTACAGAGCGTGGACTACCATAAAGGTGCGTTAAGTCGTAATAAGCAACATGAAATCCTTTTGCAAGTAATGCAATATCTACCGATGGAAAGGCACCAAAGAAAGCGGGTCTCCAAATCCATGGCGCACCTGCAGCTGTAATTTTAGGACATACAACTGTAGTAGCTCTTTCGTTGTATGTAAAATCGTAACGATCGTATCCATTCCAACTACTCTTACGTCCTGGGAAAGCTTGTGGTGTATGTACAACATCATGTCCTAAAATAGAGGAACAAACAGTTTTAGCTAAAACGACGGCTCCTGCAGCATTGGGATGTACTTTATCTGGGAATTGTTCAGACATATTACTTGTAACCGAGTGAAGATCGATAACTTCAACGTGCATCTGTTTGGCAACTTGGTCTATCATAGGGATTACCTCATGTGTAATAATACTATCATTTATATACCCCCAAGCCTTATGATAAGCTTTCGCCGGATAGCAAAGGTATATTTTAGGTGCTGATGATAATTTATTTAAGTCAGTCACCATCTTGCGAAGATCGCGTGTAAAAAATTTTTTATGTTTCCAATTATGGGGTTTTGTATCATTTGTACCTAACTTAATTACTACAATTTGTGGATTGTAGTTCAATACATCTTGATACATTTGTTCTTTCATATATGGGCGATCTCCCTGCATCAAAAGTGTACGTGCCGAGAATCCAAAGTTTTTAACATCGTAACCATCACCTAAGAGTTGACCAAGAACAGCAGGATAGCTGTCTCTAGCTTTATTTAAAATTTGAGATCCATACGTAATACTGTTGCCTACACAGGCAATTTTAATGGGATTAGACTGTGCTATACTTAATAATGTAAAGCATAACATTGCAAGTAAAAGAGATAAGGAACGTGTTTTCATGGTAGTGTAAATGTGGAATTATTATATTCTTAAGCTTCTCCTTTGATATCGGTCAATTCAATATCTGAATCAAATCCTAGATTTTGATTCGCACCTATTGGTCCAAATGTATCTTCGAAGCGAATAAGATTCTCTTGAAGTGCAAAAGCCAAACGTTTCGCATTTTCAGGAGTAAGGATAATACGACTCTGTACTCTCGCTTTGGGTGTACCTGGAAGGACACGAATAAAGTCTAACACAAATTCTGAAGAAGAATGTGCTATTACAGCTAAATTAGCATACGTACCTTGAGCAATCTCTTCAGTTAATTCAATTTGAATCTCGTTGTCTTGTTTTTTTGTATTCATCATTATATTATTAATTTAAGACAAATGTAACCGTAAACTTTTGCTTTAACAAACTTGTAGATACAAAAAAAAGGTACCCTACGAATAGGATACCTTTTTATATAGTTATATGCAGTGAAATTATTTTTCAGCTACATTGTAATCAATTATATTCTTACGATTTGCAATGATACGTTCAAACTCATCTTTCGCACCAACAACGATCTTATCAAAATCACGTTGACCAGTACCAGCAGGAATTAAGTGACCGCAAATAACGTTCTCTTTCATACCTTCAAGACGATCTACTTTACCATTAATTGCAGCATCATTCAATACTTTTGTTGTTTCCTGGAAAGAAGCAGCAGACATAAAGCTTGATGTTTGTAGTGCAGCACGTGTAATACCTTGAAGAATCTGATTTGCAGTTGCTGGAATAGCATCACGCACTTCAGCAACTTTAAGATCACGACGTTTCAACATACTGTTCTCGTCTCTCAACTTACGAGCAGTGATGATCTGTCCTGCAAGCAATACTTGAGAGTCTCCAGCGTCAAGAACAACTTTCTTACCCCAAATACGGTCATTTTCTTCCATCACTAATTGCTTATCAACAATTTGTGTTTCAAGGAAACGTGTATCACCTGGATCAACTACTTCAACTTTACGCATCATCTGACGAACAATTACTTCGAAGTGCTTATCATTGATCTTCACACCCTGTAGACGGTATACATCTTGAACTTCGTTCACAATGTACTCCTGAACAGCTGTAGGACCTTTGATAGCCAGAATATCAGAAGGAGTTGTAGCTCCATCAGACAATGGCATACCTGCACGAACGTAGTCATTTTCTTGTACAAGGATCTGTTTTGACAACGAAACCATGTATTTCTTCACTTCGCCAAGCTTAGATGTAACCATAATCTCACGGTTACCTCTTTTGATCTTACCAAATGTTACTTCACCATCAATTTCAGATACAACAGCAGGATTAGAAGGGTTACGTGCTTCGAATAGTTCGGTAACACGAGGAAGACCCCCTGTAATATCACCAGACTTACCTACAGCGCGAGGAATCTTAACAAGAACCTCTCCCGACTTAATCATATCGCCATTCTCTTTAACAATGTGTGCACCCAAAGGAAGTGCGTAATTTTTAAGATATGAACCATCTGTACCTACGATATGTGCCGAAGGAACCTTCGTTTTATCTTTAGATTCGATAATGACTTTCTCTTTCAAACCTGTTGTTTCGTCACCTTCAACTTTGTAAGTAATGTTTTCAAGAACTCCTTCAAATTCGATCTTACCAGTAACCTCAGAAACAATTACAGCATTGAATGGGTCCCACTCAATAATAACATCTCCTTTTGCCAATACAGCTCCATTGTTAAAGAACAATTTAGAACCGTAAGGGATATTGTGCGTAGCAAGAATGATTCTTGTATTTGGATCAACAATACGCATTTCAGCCAAACGGCTTACTACTACTTGATAGTCTCTTCCTGTATCATCAGAACCAGCTACAGCGCGAAGTTCGTCGATTTCAAGAATACCATCAAATTTAGTTGCAATATTATTTTCAGTTGCAATATTAGATGCGATACCTCCAACGTGGAATGTACGTAGTGTTAACTGTGTTCCTGGCTCACCAATAGATTGGGCAGCAATTACACCAACAGCTTCTCCTCTTTGAACCAAACGGTTCGTAGATAAGTTACGGCCATAACATTTAGCACATACACCTTTTTTAGATTCACAAGTCAATACAGAACGAATCTCAACACGGTCAATAGGCGATGCTTGAATAATTTCTGCAACGTCTTCTTTGATTTCTTCACCAGCAGTAACAAGCAAATCGCCTGTAATTGGGTGGTAGATATCGTGAACAGATACACGTCCTAAGATACGTTCGAAAAGTGAAGCGATCGTCTCTTCGTTGTTTTTCAACTCCGTTGCAATCAATCCACGAAGTGTACCACAGTCCTCTTCGTTAATAATTACATCGTGCGAAACGTCAACCAAACGACGTGTCAAATATCCTGCATCAGCAGTTTTCAACGCCGTATCCGCCAAACCTTTACGGGCACCGTGAGTAGAGATAAAGTACTCAAGTACTGAAAGTCCTTCTTTAAAGTTAGAAAGAATTGGATTCTCAATAATTTGACCACCAGCTGCACCACTCTTTTGTGGTTTCGCCATCAATCCACGCATACCTGAAAGCTGACGAATCTGCTCTTTCGATCCACGGGCTCCAGAGTCAAGCATCATATATACAGAGTTGAATCCTTGGTTGTCGGTAGATAGTTGTTTCATCAAAATATTTGACAATTTACTATTTACGTGTGTCCAAGTATCAATAATCTGGTTATAACGTTCGTTGAACGTGATGAATCCCATATTATAGTTAGATAGGATTTGCTCTACTTCAGCATAACCTTCATTTACCAAAGTCTCCTTTTCTGGAGGAATGATAACGTCGGCTAAGTTAAACGACAATCCACCTTTGAAGGCGTGGTAATAACCAAGGTCTTTGATATCATCCAAGAACTTTGCAGTCTTAGCAACACCCGAAATCTTAATTACTTTACCGATAATGTCACGAAGTGACTTCTTACCTAATACCTCATTGATGTATCCAACTTCTGGTGGAACCACTTGGTTAACCATTACACGTCCTACAGTTGTTTTAGTAAGCGTCAATGCAATATTACCATTCGCGTCTAGGTCATTAACATAGATTTGAATTGGTGCGTGAATGTCTACTTTTTTCTCATTGTAAGCAATAAGAGCCTCTTCTACACCGTAAAAGATAAGACCTTCGCCAAGCGTACCAGTACGCTCTTTAGTAATATAATAAAGACCTAAAACCATGTCCTGAGAAGGAACCGTAATCGGTGCTCCATTGGCTGGATTTAATATATTGTGAGAAGCAAGCATCAACATTTGTGCTTCCAATACAGCCTCGTTACCAAGTGGTAAGTGAACGGCCATCTGGTCACCATCAAAGTCGGCATTGAAGGCCGTACATGCTAATGGGTGAAGTTGAATTGCTTTTCCTTCAATCAATTTTGGTTGGAAAGCCTGAATACCTAAACGGTGCAACGTAGGGGCACGGTTTAATAATACAGGATGTCCTTTCATTACGTGCTCTAAAATATCCCAAACGACAGGCTCTTTACGGTCTACAATCTTCTTAGCAGATTTAACCGTTTTAACGATACCGCGTTCGATCAATTTACGAATCACAAATGGTTTGTAAAGCTCTGCAGCCATTCCTTTAGGAATACCACACTCATGCATCTTAAGTTCTGGACCTACAACGATAACCGAACGAGCAGAATAATCTACACGCTTACCTAGTAAGTTTTGACGGAAACGACCTTGCTTACCTTTCAAACTATCTGAAAGAGATTTCAACGGACGGTTCGCATCTGTTTTAACAGCACTTGATTTACGTGAGTTATCAAATAATGAATCTACAGATTCCTGAAGCATACGTTTTTCATTACGTAAAATTACTTCGGGAGCTTTAATATCTATAAGTCGCTTCAAACGATTGTTACGAATGATTACACGACGATACAAGTCATTTAAGTCTGATGTAGCAAAACGACCACCATCCAATGGAACTAATGGGCGAAGCTCTGGTGGGATTACAGGTACAACCTTAATAATCATCCACTCTGGTTTGTTACGACCTCTTGAAGCACGGAATGACTCTACAACTTGAAGACGCTTAAGCGCTTCGTTTTTACGTTGTTGAGAAGTATCGTTGCTTGCACGGTGACGTAAATCATATGATAAAGTATCAAGATCTAAACGAGCCAACAAATCATAAACAGCTTCAGCACCAATTTTGGCGATAAATTTGTTAGGATCAGTGTCTTCAAGCATTTGATTTTCTGCTGGAAGGTTGTCTAAGATTTGAAGGTACTCCTCTTCAGAAAGTAGATCCAAATATTTAACAGATTCTTCAGCACCAGCTTGAATAACAACATAACGCTCGTAATAGATAATAGAATCCATTTTCTTAGTAGGAATCCCTAGTAAGTAACCGATTTTATTAGGTAAAGAACGGAAATACCAGATATGCGCAACAGGAACAACCAAATGAATGTGTCCCATACGCTCACGACGTACTTTCTTCTCCGTAACTTCAACCCCACAACGATCGCAGACAATACCTTTGTAACGAATACGCTTGTATTTACCACAGTGACACTCATAATCCTTCACAGGACCAAAAATGCGCTCGCAGAACAAACCATCACGTTCAGGTTTGTACGTACGATAATTAATCGTTTCTGGCTTTAATACTTCACCACTTGAATTCTCAAGTATTTCTTCAGGTGAAGCTAAACCAATGGTGATTTTTGAAAAGTTACTCTTTATCTTGTTTTCTTTTCTAAAGGCCATATTGTTTGTTTATAAAGAGTTATCAATAGATAAAGTAGATGAGTATTTATTACTCATCTACTTATATTGTTGTTATATTAATCTAATGTGAAGCTTAATCCAAGTCCTTTCAACTCATGTAGCAATACATTTAAAGATTCTGGAATACCTGCTTGAGGCATTGGATCACCTTTAACAATTGCTTCGTAAGCTTTAGAACGACCTACCACATCATCAGACTTGATAGTAAGAATCTCTTGAAGAATATGTGCGGCACCGAAAGCTTCAAGTGCCCAAACCTCCATCTCTCCAAAACGCTGACCTCCAAATTGTGCTTTACCACCTAAAGGCTGTTGCGTAATAAGCGAGTAAGGACCAATAGAACGAGCATGCATCTTATCGTCAACCATGTGACCAAGTTTAAGCATGTAAGTTATACCTACTGTAGCTGGCTGATCAAAACGTTCACCCGTACCACCGTCATATAAGTATGCCTTACCATAACGTGGAACACCTGCTTTGTCTGTCCATTCATCTAAATCTTCTAGTTTAGCACCATCAAAAATAGGAGTAGCAAATTTTGCACCAATATTTTTTCCAGCCCAACCAAGTACAGCTTCAAAAATCTGACCAAGGTTCATACGAGAAGGTACACCTAGTGGATTCAAACAGATATCAACTGTTGTACCATCTTCTAAGAAAGGCATATCTTCTTCACGAACAATTTTGGATACAATACCCTTGTTACCGTGACGACCCGCCATCTTATCTCCAACCTGAATCTTACGTTTCTTAGCAATATAAACTTTTGCCATCTGGATAATACCAGTTGGAAGCTCATCACCAATTGTAATATCAAATTTTTGTCTTTTTAGCTCAGAATCAAGTTCTTTATTCTTCTTCAGATAGTTTAGAATAATCTCTTTGATCTGCTCATTTTTGTCATCTTCAGTTGTCCAGTTACCTACTTGAATAGCTGTATAGTCTAATTCTTGTAAAGCACGTGGAGTGAATTTAACACCCTTAGCGATAACGTCCACATTCATGTAGTCTTTAACACCTTGAGATACTTTGCCATTTGTTAAGATAATTAATTTATCAAGTAACAAATCACGTAGTTTGTTCATTTCAGACTCAAAAGTCTCGTCTAATTTAACAAGAACAGTTTTGTCAACTAATTTTGACTTACGTTTTTTGACAGCTTTAGAGAAAAGTTTTGTCTTAATAACAACACCTCTCAATGAAGGCGTAGCTTTTAAAGACGCATCTTTAACATCACCTGCTTTATCGCCAAAAATAGCACGAAGCAATTTCTCTTCTGGAGAAGGATCAGATTCACCTTTAGGCGTAATCTTACCAATTAAAATATCGCCTGGTTCGATGCGAGCACCGACACGAACAATACCTCTTTCGTCCAAATCTTTTGTTGCTTCTTCACTTACGTTCGGAATATCCGATGTAAGTTCTTCAAGTCCACGTTTTGTTTCACGTACTTCAAGTACGTACTCATCAACGTGTACAGAAGTCAAATAATCTTCTCTCACAACGCGTTCGTTTAATACGATTGCATCCTCATAGTTATAACCTTTCCAAGGCATATATGCCACTTTCAAGTTACGACCTAGAGCTAACTCACCTTGTTGTGTTGAGTATCCTTCAGTTAAGATCTCACCAGCAAGAACACGTTGACCAGCACGACAAATCGGGCGTAAATCTACAGTAGTACTCTGGTTAGTTTTTCTAAACTTAGGTATATTATAAGTTCTGATAGAATCTTCGAAGCTAACAAAAGCTTCTACATCAGAACGATCATATTTAATTTTAATACATGTAGCATCTACAAACAAGATATCGCCATCACGTTCTGCCATAATCTGCGTACGTGAATCACGAATCAATTGAGCTTCGATACCTGTACCTACAATTGGAGCTTCAGAACGCAACAAAGGCACTGCCTGGCGCATCATGTTAGATCCCATCAATGCACGGTTAGCATCATCATGCTCCAAGAAAGGAATCAAAGATGCTGCAATCGATGCAATCTGAGTTGGAGATACGTCCATCATGTTCACCTCTTCAGGAGAAACAACTGGAAAATCACCTTCAGAACGAGATTTAACTTTAGTACGAATAAACTTGCCATTTTCATCTAAAGGAGCATTTCCTTGAGCAATGATCAAACCTTCTTCTTCTTCAGCTGTATAATATTGTAAGCCTTCGGCTGTAAAATCTACGATACCCTCTTTAACAGAACGGTAAGGAGTTTCGATAAAGCCTAACTCATTAATCTTTGCATAAACACAAAGTGATGAAATAAGACCAATGTTCGGACCCTCTGGAGTTTCGATCGGACACAAACGACCATAGTGCGTATAGTGAACGTCACGAACCTCAAAACCAGCACGCTCACGCGATAGACCACCAGGTCCAAGGGCAGAAAGACGTCTTTTGTGCGTTATCTCAGCTAGCGGATTGGTTTGATCCATAAATTGAGATAAAGCATTGGTTCCAAAGAATGAATTAACAACAGACGAAATCGTCTTTGCATTAATCAAATCGATTGGCGTAAATACCTCATTGTCGCGAACATTCATACGCTCACGTACAGTACGAGACATACGAGCCAAACCAACACCGAATTGGTTGTATAGTTGTTCTCCAACAGTACGAACACGACGGTTACTTAAGTGGTCAATATCATCAACAATCGCTTTTGAGTTAATCAACTCAATAAGGTACTTGATAATTTCAATGATATCTTCTTTCGTAAGTACTTTAACATCGTTGCTTGTAACAAGTCCGAGTTTTTTGTTGATACGGTAACGACCCACTTCTCCTAAGTCATAACGCTTTTCAGAAAAGAAAAGGTTATTAATTACTTCACGCGCACTTGCATCATCAGCAGGCTCAGCATTACGTAATTGTCTATAGATATAAAGAACAGCCTCTTTTTCAGAGTTACTTGGATCTTTTTGAAGTGTATTATATATGATAGCAAAATCAGCTAAATTTTGATCTTCTTTGTGTAGTAACACATTCTGAACACCGCTCTGCATAATCAGCTCAAGCATTTCAGGCTCAAGTACGGTTTCGCGATCAATAATAACCTCGTTACGTTCAATAGAGACAACTTCGCCAGTATCTTCATCAACGAAATCTTCTACCCATGTTTTCAAAACACGTGCAGCTAATTTACGTCCAGCAAGTTTTTTAAGATTGGTCTTGTTAACTTTAATTTCTTCTGCAAGGTTGAAAATCTCAAGGATATCCCTATCACTTTCAAATCCAATAGCACGAAGTAAAGTAGTAACAGGTAATTTCTTTTTACGGTCGATATAAGCATACATCACATTATTAATGTCTGTAGCAAATTCGATCCATGATCCTCTAAAAGGAATAATACGAGCAGAGTAAAGTTTTGTACCATTCGCATGTGTGCTTTGACCAAAAAACACACCTGGTGAACGGTGTAACTGTGATACAACTACACGTTCTGCACCATTGATCACAAAGGTACCTCTATCCGTCATATACGGAATTGGACCCAAGTATACATCTTGGATCACAGTATCAAAGTCCTCGTGTTCGGGGTCAGTACAATAAAGTTTTAACTTTGCTTTTAAAGGCACACTATAAGTCAGACCACGCTCAATACACTCATCGATACAATAACGAGGAGGATCAATGTAGTAATCTAAGAACTCCAACACAAAATTGTTACGCGTATCTGCTATTGGAAAATTTTCCGCAAATACTTTGTACAATCCCTCTTTTTTTCTTTTCTCAAGAGGAGTGTCAAGTTGAAGAAAGTCTTGAAATGACTTCAATTGTACTTCGAGAAAGTCTGGATAAGAAAGTGGATTCTTAATCGAAGCAAAATTAACTCTTTGGTTTTCAGCTGTTGAAGACATCTAGTAAGGAATTTATTGAACTTAATGAAATTATATAGAGACACAAAAAGGCTAAGAATCCTCAAGAGAGGATTCTTAACCAAATCACCTGTTTAACAGGTAAAAATACTATTTAAGTTCAACTTCAGCTCCCGCCTCTTCTAAACTTTTCTTTACTGCTTCCGCTTCTGCTTTGTCAACACCTTCTTTAACATTGCTTGGAGCGCTGTCAACTAAGTCTTTAGCTTCTTTCAAACCTAAACCAGCTAATTCTTTAACTAATTTCACGATAGCTAATTTGTTAGCACCTGCAGCTTTCAAAACAACATCGAAAGATGTTTTTTCTTCAGCAGCAGCAGCAACAGGACCAGCAGCAACAGCAACAGCTGCAGCAGCAGGCTCAATACCGTACTCTTCTTTAAGGATAATAGCTAGTTCACTTACTTCTTTAACTGTCAAGTTTACTAATTGTTCTGCAAAAGCTTTCAAATCTGCCATTTTTGTATTTTTTAAATGATTGTTTTTATTCTAAATTCTATTAATTATCTTTTCTCAAGTGTAGTTAACACACCTGTAATTGTCTGACCTGCTGATTGAAGAGCAGATATAACGTTTTTCGCTGGTGACTCAAGTAACATGATGATGTCAGCGATAAGTTCATTTTTACTCTTGATATTTACAAGTGCATCTAAGTTTTCAGCTCCAATATAGAAGCTCTCTTGTACGTAAGCAGCTTTAAGCTGTGGCTTACCAAGACCTTTTGTACCTTTTGTAAACTCTTGAATTAATTTGGCTGGCTCATTAGCAATGTTCGAAAACATTGCAGCTGTACTGCCTTTCAAAACTTCGTCGAAAGGTGAAAAATCACCTTCATTCAAGCTTAAAGCCTTCTTCAACAAGCTATTTTTGACTACAACTAATTTCACATCATGCTTAAAACATAATGCTCTCAATTTGCTAGTTGTCTCAGCATCTAGTGCTTCAACATCTGTCAAATAGATATTTGAATATTGTTTAATAGTCTCTGATAGTTGCGCAATTACAATATTTTTATCTTCCTTTCTCATTGTTCAATTGTTTTATTAAATTTCTTCAACTGATTTGGGGTCAATTTTAATACCCGCACTCATTGTACTAGAAAGATAAATGCTCTTAACGTATGTACCTTTAGCCGCTGTTGGTTTCAATTTGTTAATCATTGAAATAAACTCTTTAGCATTTTCACAAATTTGCTCTTCAGTAAAAGAAACTTTACCTACAGAAGCGTGAATAATACCGGTTTTGTCAACTTTAAAGTCGATTTTACCTTGTTTTACTTCTTTAACAGCATTTCCAACTTCATTGGTAACAGTACCACTTTTAGGGTTAGGCATCAAACCACGAGGGCCTAATACTCTACCTAGAGCACCAATTTTACCCATGATAGAAGGCATTGTTATGATTACATCAATGTCTGTCCAACCACTTTTAATTTTAGCTACATATTCATCTAATCCTACGAATTCAGCTCCAGCAGCAACTGCTTCAGCTTCCTTGTCTGGAGTACATAGAACAAGAACTCTAACTTGTTTACCAGTTCCGTGTGGTAAAGATACCACACCTCTAACCATTTGGTTTGCTTTACGAGGATCAACGCCTAGACGAACATCAACATCCACAGATGCATCAAACTTTGTAGTTGTAATTTCTTTAACTAAAGTTGAAGCTTCTTTAAGTGAATATGCTTTCCCAGCTTCAATCTTATCTAAAGCTAACTTTTGATTTTTTGTAAGTTTACTCATTTCAATTGAAGTTTATTAATTAAAATCAGGGAAAGTCCCTTTAACAGTGATACCCATACTTCTTGCTGTACCTGCAACCATTCTCATAGCTGAAGGGATAGTAAAACAGTTCAAGTCTACTAACTTGTCCTCTGCAATTGTTTGCACTTGTTCCCAAGAAATTTCTGCAACCTTATTTCTATTAGGTTCTGCAGAACCACTCTTCAGTTTTGATACTTCCAATAATTGGATAGCAACTGGAGGTGTTTTTACTACAAAGTCGAATGATTTATCAACATAGTAAGTAATTACTACTGGTAAAATCTTTCCAGCTTTGTCTTGAGTTCTGGCATTAAATTGCTTGCAAAACTCCATTATATTAATACCCTTAGAACCTAAAGCAGGTCCAACTGGGGGAGAAGGGTTTGCCGCTCCTCCTTTTATCTGCAATTTAATTTGTCCTGCAACTTCTTTAGCCATTTTCTTCTAAAATTTATATATATAACATATAAAGGCGAAAGTGTGTCTCTTCGTAACAAGAAGACTACTCTTTCTCAACTTGTAAATAACCTAACTCAAGTGGGGTTTTACGTCCGAAGATTTTCACCATCACTTTAAGTTTCTTTTTCTCTGTATTGATCTCCTCAATTATTCCACTGAAACCACTGAATGGACCAAAAGTCACTTTCACTGTTTCGCCTAAATAGAATTGAACATCCATTTCACCTTGTTGCTCTTGCATCTCGTCTACCGATCCTAAGATACGGCTAACTTCTGATGGACGCAACGGAACTGGATTATCCGATCCTCCTAAGAACCCAATTACATTGGGTAAGCTTCTTAATCTGTGGGCGACCTCTCCTACTAATGCTGCTTCTACAAGTACGTAACCTGGAAGATAAGGCCTTTCGGTCATTACCTTTTTACCGTTACGAACTGAAAAAGTTTTTTCAGTTGGGATCAAGACCTGTGCTACATACTCCCCTAAGTCAGTATTTTTAAGCTCAGCTTCAAGATATTCTTTGACTTTATTTTCTTTCCCACTTATAGCACGAAGAACATAAATTTTCTTTTCAATGTCTGACATACCTTAATTTAAACTGATTAAAATAACTGTTCGTAGAAAAATTTCATCACACCCTCAAAACCTAAATCCATCACAAATATCAATGCAGCAATCACAAGGGAAGCAATCATAACAACCACTGCACTGTTGGATAGCTCTGGCATTGTAGGCCAAGAAACTTTATAAACAAGTTCGTTATAAGATTCTTTTACGTAAGTAATTATCTTTTTCATTAAATCTTTTTATTTAGCACGGATCGAGAGGCTCGAACTCCCGACACCTGGTGTTGGAGACCAGTGCTCTACCAACTGAGCTAGATCCGTAAATAAACCAGCTCTTATTGCTAAGAACTGGTTTTATTTTTACAGACAATATTAGTCCATTAATTCTGTGATCTGACCTGCACCTACAGTACGTCCACCTTCGCGGATAGCGAAACGTAAACCTACGCTACATGCAACTGGGTAGATAAGCTCAACTGTAATAGTTACGTTATCACCTGGCATTACCATTTCAGTTCCTTCTGGAAGAGTAATCTCTCCAGTTACATCCAAAGTACGGATATAGAATTGAGGACGGTAACGGTTGTGGAATGGAGTGTGACGTCCACCTTCTTCTTTCTTAAGGATATAAACCTCAGCTTTGAAAGTAGTGTGAGGTGTTACTTTTCCAGGGTGTGCGATAACCATACCACGCTTGATGGCTTCTTTATCAACACCACGAAGTAATAAACCTACGTTATCACCAGCTTGTCCATCAGGAAGAAGTTTACGGAACATCTCAACACCAGTTACTACTGATTTAAGTGGCTCTAAACCAAGACCGATAATTTGAACTTCTTCACCAACTTTTACGATACCTGTTTCGATACGACCTGTTGCTACAGTACCACGACCTGTGATAGAGAACACGTCTTCAACTGGCATCAAAAATGGCTTGTCAACTTCACGTGGAGGAATTGGAATGAATGTATCTACAGCATCCATTAACTCCATGATTTT
This sequence comes from uncultured Parabacteroides sp., assembly GCA_947036995.1. Taxonomy (GTDB): domain Bacteria; phylum Bacteroidota; class Bacteroidia; order Bacteroidales; family Tannerellaceae; genus CAMQTD01. The sequence continues at coordinate 8,831 of CAMQTD010000017.1, read as the reverse complement.
GTCTTCCCACTCTTTCTCACCATTCAATCCACCTAAAGCAGATCCTTGGATAACTGGAGTGTTATCACCGTCGAAATCGTAGAATGAAAGAAGTTCTCTCATTTCCATTTCAACAAGCTCCAACATTTCTTCGTCGTCAACCATATCACACTTGTTCATAAATACAACAAGTTTAGGTACGTTTACCTGACGAGCTAAAAGGATGTGCTCACGAGTTTGAGGCATAGGACCATCAGTAGCAGCAACTACAATGATAGCACCGTCCATTTGAGCAGCACCAGTTACCATGTTCTTAACGTAGTCAGCGTGACCTGGACAATCTACGTGTGCATAGTGACGATTAGCTGTTTGATATTCAACGTGTGAAGTATTAATTGTAATACCTCTTTCTTTTTCTTCTGGAGCGTTATCGATAGAATCGAAAGAACGCAATTCAGAAAGACCTCTACTTGCCAAAACTGTTGTAATAGCAGCTGTCAAAGTCGTTTTACCGTGGTCAACGTGACCAATCGTACCAATGTTTACATGGGGCTTCGATCTGTCAAATGTTTCTTTTGCCATAACTTTAATTGTTCTTTATTTTAATTAATGATCATATATCAATTTATCACTGAGCCGATACCGGGAATTGAACCCGGGACCTCTTCCTTACCAAGGAAGTGCTCTACCGCTGAGCTATATAGGCATTGGAGCGAAAGACGGGGCTCAAACCCGCGACCCTCAGCTTGGAAGGCTAATGCTCTATCAACTGAGCTACTTTCGCAAATAAATAGTGGGCAGTGATGGATTCGAACCACCGTAAGCGTAAGCTATCTGAGTTACAGTCAGACCCATTTGGCCACTCTGGTAACTGCCCTAAACAAATTTTGAGCCTCTTGTCGGATTCGAACCAACGACCCCGAGATTACAAATCACGTGCTCTGGCCAACTGAGCTAAAGAGGCATTATGCAAAAATTCTAAACTTAGCCGTCTCACTTCTAACGTGAAACGGCTGCAAATTTAGATATTATTTCTTAGATATCAAACATATCTAATGTTTTTTTTACTTTAGTCTTGCTTTTTCTTTGAATTTAACAAGTTGTTTCTCGATAGCTTCCGCTGCATCGTCTACTGCCGACTCAAAAGAATCTGCTGTTTTCTCTGCAAATAGTTCGCCACTCTTGATTATCAACTTAATTCCTACTTGTTTATTCTTGGCTACTTCGGGCTTTACAACCTTTAATGAAACCTCTACAGAGATGATTCCTTCAAAATATTGTTCTAATTTAGATACTTTTTTTTGAATAAAAGATTCTAATTGTTCTGAAGCATCAAAATGGATTGCTTGAATTCTAATTTCCATATTTTCCTCCTTTTCTGTCGCTCTTGGGTGAGCATGATACACTTTTTTTAATTCCTCAAAAGTTGTGTGCGTATAAATACTTGTCGACAACAGACTACTATGCCCAAGCAACTCTTTAACCGCATTTAATTCAGCGCCGTTATTAAGCATGCTTGTTGCAAATGAATGTCTCAAAATATGTGGACTTCGCTTTGTTAGTGTTGGTATTGTCGAAAGCTTTTTCTTTACAATGAGATAAATCATTGCGGGCGACAGTTGCACCCCATTCTTCCGAACAAAAAACCAATCCTCTTTCAGCTCAATCTCACGATTCCGATACGATTCATACGCAAGCATCATCTCTTTTAAACCGTCAGCAAAAGGAATCAATCGCTGTTTGTTACGCTTTCCGGTTACTTTTATTTGGGATAAACCAAAATCTACGTCTGAATCTTTCAATCCGACCAATTCTGATCTCCTAATTCCAGTATCGTAAAGCATCTCAACAATCAGTCGATCCCTCACCCCCTCAAAATCACTTTCAAAACTATCTCCGTCTAAAAGTTGCTCCATCTCCTTCTCTTTTACAAAATAGGGTAACGGCTTCTTTGTTTTAGGTCCTACAGCTAATCGCAAAGGATTTGTTGCTATATCGCCTTGTTTAACAAGATACTTGAAAAAAGATTTTAAAGAACTTAACTTTCGATTTACAGATACTGGAGACTTTTTCTGCTCTAATAAAAGAACAATCCATCCTCTCGCAATATCTAAATCAACTTGTATTGGATCGAATATACCTATTTTTGCTTCTAAGTATACTTCAAACTGTTGCAAATCCTTCGCATACGCCTGTATGGTGTAGGGCGAATAATTACGCTCATGTTTGAGGTAATAAATAAAAGAGTCTATAAATACATTCACACTATATCAACTTTATTGATGGCGAATATAGAGATAAGAATTCAATTAAACAAGTCTAAGCAAAAAAAAAATCTATTCTTCTGCGATTTGAAGTTGTAGAACATAAGCTGCACGCTCATTTTTCTTTCTTTTCACAACTGAAGGCTTGATAAAAGCTTGTCTGCTTCTTAACTCTTTAACTACGCCAGTTTTTTCGAATTTTCTCTTAAACTTTTTAAGCGCTTTCTCGATGTTTTCGCCTTCTTTCAATGGAACTACGATCATAATTTAATTTTTATTATAGTTTGATTAATACATTCTCAAATTGGGTAGCAAAATTAGGTATTGTTTCTTGATTATCAAAACTTTCTTGAAAGAATTCGTCTTTTTTTTTGATTTAGAGGCATAACCCATGATATATACGTATTTATCTATGCATTAAAAAGCTTTATTTTTCGTTTCATCGTAATGGTTTATTTGTATCTTTGCTGATAACGAATTACATTAAACAAAATTATTATAATTATGCATACAGATATCATCAACAGAATAGCCGCTTTGCGCATCGAGATGAGCAAAAAGCAACTGAATGCTTATATCATCCCTAGTTCAGATCCTCATCTAAGTGAATACCCTGCTAAACGATGGGAATCACGCGCATGGATCTCTGGCTTTACAGGTTCTGCTGGCACGGTAGTAGTTACCGAAAACAGAGCTGGTTTATGGACCGACTCGCGTTATTTCTTGCAAGCCGAACGTGAATTAGAAAATTCAGGTATCGAACTTTTCCGCATGGGATTACCTGAAACATGCAGCATGGAACAGTTTTTATGCTCTGAAATTGCTTTTGAAGCAACAGTCGGTGTGGATGGAAAAACATTCAGTGCACAAGGATTGAGTACCTTACAACAAACATTGGATCAGAAAAAAATCTCAATTCAATCAAACATCGACTTGATAGACCTTGTTTGGAAAGATAGACCTGAACTCCCGCAAGCACCACTCTATATACACGACAGCACATATAGTGGTATGCAAACGCAAGAGAAGCTAATTCAAGTAAATAACAAACTACAGCAACTCGGTGCCGATTGCACCCTATTATGTATGCTTGATGAGATTGCTTGGACATTCAATATACGTGGAAACGATGTTACCTACAACCCCGTTGTGGTTAGCTACGCGTTTATCTCTGAAGATGAAAGCATCCTATTTGTCGAACCTAATAAGGTAACATCCGAAACACTCCAGCAATTAAAAGCCGAAGGCGTTAGTATTGCACCATACGATTCGATAGACTCTTTTGTTAGTAACCTATCACCAGGCACACGTATTTTTGTAGATCCATGCAAAACCAATGCTACATTATATAATGCTATACCGAGCGATTGTATCAAAATCATAGGCAACTCGCCTGTTGCTCTACTCAAAAGCATTAAAAACACCACTGAGATTGCAGGCTTTAGAAATGCAATGATTAAAGATGGTGTAGCAATGACCCGTTTCTACATCTGGTTAGAACAGGCAATGGCAGCCAACGAACTATTAACCGAGTGTAGTATATCCGAACGTCTGAGCCATTACAGAAGCCTACAACCGCTCTATGCAATGGATAGCTTTGGTACAATATGTGGATATAAAGGACATGGAGCAGTAGTACATTATAGTGCATCCCCCGAAACAGATGCTACGCTAGCTGCCGAAGGAATGCTATTAATCGACTCGGGCGGACAGTATTTAGATGGCACAACAGATATTACACGTACGTGGAGCTTAGGCGAAACATCTGAAGCGCAACGCAAAGATTTCACACGTGTACTGAAAGGGCATATCTCGTTAGCAAAATGTAAATTTCCACAAGGTACGCGCGGTTCTCAATTAGATATCTTAGCACGCAAATCGCTTTGGGATTGCGGACTGAATTATCTACACGGAACAGGGCACGGCATCGGGCACTTCTTAAATGTACACGAAGGTCCGCAAAGCATTCGCATGGAAGAAAATAACACGACGCTGCAACCTGGCATGGTGATATCGAACGAGCCTGGGCTCTACCGCACCGATGCTTATGGTATCCGTATCGAAAATCTCATTTTAGTACGAGAAGATAGTCAAACCGAATTCGGCACTTTCTACAGCTTCGAAACACTTACCCTCTGCCCAATGGATAACGCCTTGATCGATATAACTATGCTTTCGGTACGTGAGCATGCTTGGTTGAACAAATACCATCAACTGGTTTTTGACCGCTTAGCACCACACTTAACAGCCGAAGAGGTTGCATGGCTAAAGGATAAAACAGCAGAAATATAATCCATTTAAACGGTAAACATACAATGGCATATATAAAATCCGTTCGCGGATTCACCCCTCAAATAGGTGAAAATACTTTTTTGGCAGACAATGCCACAGTAGTAGGCGATGTAATTATTGGTCGCGATTGCAGCATTTGGTTTGGTGCAGTGGTGCGAGGCGATGTTAATTCGATCCGCATTGGCAACCGCTCTAACATCCAAGACGGGGCAGTACTACATACGCTTTATCAAAAATCTACCATCGAGATTGGCGACAATGTCTCTATTGCACACAATGCAGTGATACATGGCGCCAAAATCGGCGATGGTGTTTTAGTGGGAATGAATGCCGTAGTGCTCGACAATGTTGTAGTAGGAGAAGGCGCCATCATAGCTGCTGGCGCTGTAGTACTCAGCAATACACAGGTAGAAGCGGGTAGTATCTATGCTGGTACACCTGCTAAATTTGTCAAAAAAGTAGATCCAGAGCAAGCTAAAGAGATGAATCAAAAGATTGCAAACAATTATCTTATGTACGCCTCTTGGTACACGGACGAAGAAAAATAGAACTCGTAATAATTCACATCAATAATATCATAATAAAAACAATGAAACAAAACACGCTTAAATTTCTCGTAGCAAGTACGCTTTTCACAACTGCCTGCGCACCAACGGCATCTGAAAAGCCTCACAATTACAGTGAGCTTACCGTATTTACGCCACCAACGTATGTCTGCTACAAAGCACCTGCACCCATTACTATCGATGGTAAAATGGATGCTGCCGAGTGGGATGCAATCCCTTGGAGTTCTGAATTTGTAGATATCGAAGGTGATAAGCAACCGAAACCAACGTTGCAAACACGTACTAAAATGACTTATACTAACGAGGGAATGTACTTTGCCTGTTTGATGGAAGAGCCACACGTATGGGGAAATATTACAGAACACGATGCCGTAATCTACCACGACAACGACTTCGAGATATTCCTTAACCCATCTAACGACACGCACAACTACCTCGAATATGAGATTAATGCTTTAGGTACGGATTGGGATCTATATCTTTCAAAGCCATACCGTGATGCTGGGCATGCTATTCTGAACAACTGGGAGTTTGCAGGTATGCAAAAAGCGGTGCATATTGATGGTACACTTAATAACCCTTCGGACACGGATAAATCATGGAGCGTAGAGGTATTTATACCTTGGAAGTCGATCTATCAAGTAATGCGCGGAAAAGAGACTCCCGTTAATGGCGAACAGCTACGTGTTAACTTCTCTCGCGTACAGTGGACTACCGAAGTTAAAGATGGCAAGTACGTAAAAATACCGAAGCCAGGAAAAGATAAAATTGCAGAATACAACTGGGTATGGTCGCCAAGTGGTGTGATTAACATTCACCTACCTGAAAGCTGGGGATTTGTACAAATCTCGGATAAAGTAGCCGGTAAAGCGACAGACACTTTTGTTACCAACCCTGACGAGGCTATCAAATGGTTACTTCGCAACCTTTACTACCGTCAGAATCAGTATAGAGGTGCTAACAAAGCATACGCAACACAACTTGCTACCCTACAACCAGAAACACTTGGCGAAGATGCAGCAATCATCGAAACACTTCAACTACACACTACTCCAAGTATGTACGAGATTAGTGTTGTATCTCCGCATACAGGTAAAACATGGAGCATCAGACAAGATGGGTTCGTGTGGTAATCGAGCTGTAAGCTAAAAAGACATTTTAAATATATCGCAAATAAAAAAAGCTATCACTTCAACGTGACAGCTTTTTTTATTTGCGATATATTATTTCTTTTCTACAACAGTAAATGGTTTATAAGGATTTAAATTAAAGGCAATATTTCCATACGAATCTGTACCGTCCGCTCCTTTTATTTTAGCTCTTAATGTATACGTTGCTTTAGGGTTATAATTTTTCACCTCTAAGTTGTAATTATAAGGTCTGAATATATTTTTCTTCTCCTTAGCTACACTGTGGTGTGCATCTATTGAAATCACTTTGCCATCTTCAAGAAGTTCGGCACTTTCGATCTCTAAAGAGTTTTTGCCTTTGATTTGATAAAAACCTGTAATTACTCTACCCGAAGCATACACTTTCTTTGTAACATCCCAGACTTTGGTTTGGTAGCTATCAGTAATATCTGCTGGTGCCCATTGTGCTGTAATATATCCCCCTGGAGTGAAGTAATCCATTTTCAAATAATCCAAACGTTCTTTGTTTAACTCCACACGCGCATTAAATTGCTCAAAATCTTTCCCTTCTTTACTCGACCATCCAACTTCAGCTAGCGCTAATAAACGAGGGAAGTTTTGCACATTGATATCTTTCACCTCTTGCGGTACTGCTGGCCACATATTAGCCTGCACTCCGAGTACATATTTTAAATTCTCATCTGCAATTCCTTTTGCAGGATCATACTCATATCCAGCTTTCAGGCTATTGATAATGCCATAGTTTAAATCACACATCGTTCCATCGTTTCTGTCGCTCTGTGTAATATCTAAATAAAATGGATGTGTAGGTGTTGCAACCGCATAATAGCCATTCTCTGCAGCTTGAGAAATAGCATTTTCACCTAACCAGCACATAATCGCTGTCTTTTTTGTTAGATTTGAATCAACTAAAATATCATTCCAACCAATAGGCAACTTATCTTTAGAGATAATAATATCCGTAACACGCTCAACAAAATAGCTTTGTAATTCTGTTACTTTTGCCATTTTATGCTTCTTCATGTACTTTTGAATATGCGCCTGCTCTTCCCAGAATTTATGCATTACTTCGTCTCCTCCAAAATGAATATATTTAGCAGGAAATAGTTCTGCTACTTCAGTAAATACATCATTTAAAAATGCATAGACTTTTTCATTTGTAGGATCTAATGAATTTGGTGTAAATTGATTACCCCAATGCCCCCAAGAATCTAAAAAAGGGAAAACATGACTTGGCTTGTGATTGTTATTCACACCTAATTCGGGATAAGCCAAAAGCGTAGCCCAGCTATGTCCTGGTATATCAATTTCTGGAATAATTTCGATATGACGCTCTTGTGCATATTTGACTAACGCCTTAATATCTGCTTGTGTATAAAATCCACTACGTTCGGCAGGCTGATTATACTGTGCTGGAAATTGTGTAGTTTGTGTAGTTGTCAACTTTGGATATTTTTTAATCTCTATTCTCCATCCTTGATCGTCTGTTAAATGTAGATGAAGTACATTCATTTTATAGAGAGACATTACATCAATATATTTCTTTACAACATCAACACCATAAAATGTGCGACTAACATCTTTCATATACCCTCTCCAACCAAAGCGTGGCTCGTCTACAATTTTTACAGCGGGAACTTTGTAAGATGCATTAATAGCTAAAGGCTCTTCGCTTTCAATTGATGCAGGAAGTAGTTGTCGTAGTGATTGTGCTCCATAAAACAGACCTGCTTGTGTTGCAGCTTTAATACAAATTTGAGAAGAAGTAACCTCAAGTATATAGGCTTCTTTGTTATTGTTTTCAATTGCTTTATCTAATACAAAATTGATCGCATCTTTTTGTTGATCTCCAAGCTCTATTTCTATTTTTTTATTACTTGATTGTTCTAATAAGTCCCCGAAATAAGTAGCCGTAAGCAATGCTTCTTCATTATTTGCTACAATTGTTACTTTCTTACCAATTTCAAAACTACCACTTCCTGTTGTTATTTCTTGAGGCTTAGGAATGATATTAATATCATCAAGCGTGGTAACCCTATTGTCTGTGCAAGCAGTAGTAATAGAAAAAAGTGCTAAAGTGCAAGCTAGAAAAATCTGTTTCATTCGGTGTAATTTTAAATAGTTGGAATTTTATAAATTACGCAAATATAATTAAATTAATACAGTATAATAGAATCTAATCTGTTTTTTTAATTAGAATGTAAAAATAGAAACCGAACAATATCTTTATTTTGATTTGCCAAACTGATGGCACCCCCCTCCAATGGTTTAAATTGTATTTAATCCTTCACCAATAACTCAATGTAAATCTGCAACTTATGGTGAACCTTAATGCTTTTCATTTTTTCGCTCTTAGCTTCAACCCTTATGCTTTATTGAATATTGTTGAGACGATTTTACCATCTAACAAAACCAAATCATAAACTCGATTCTGAAATACCCGAGAAAAGAAGACTTTCAAGCATCCTTCACCACAACAAACTGACTAACAATAAGATACAGGTGAATGATTTAATGCGATTTGAACCATTGGGTGAGCAGTTTAGAGGAAATTATGCATAGTAATATTGTCTCAAAAA
>CAMQTD010000016.1 GCA_947036995.1 uncultured Parabacteroides sp. | reverse complement strand
TTGAAAAACTGAGGAGGTGTTTATAAATTTAGGGCTTTGGCTTATAAATTCGTGCAAGCAGCTGTTTTTATTGCATATTGTCGGATAAATAGAGCTGTTAATACACTTAATATGCAGCATTTACACGATCATACTTTACTCAAAATCTTTCCCTTCAATTCGGATGGTGTACATTCAAATTTGGTAAAGATATATTTATTAAGTGCCGATTGCGAGTTGAATCCAAGTGTAAAGGCGATCTCTTTCAACGAAATATCATCAAAGGTGAATATCTTTTTAATCTCCATCGACAATCTATCATGTATCAACGAAAGTGCAGTTTCTCCTGAATATTGCTTGCAAAGGCTATTTAATTTCTTTGGTGAAATATTTAATTTGTCGCAATAGTATTCGACCGTTCTATTGGTGTAAAATTCCTTATCGACTAATTCTCTAAAATTAATATAGGTTTGCAGATACCTATCTACCGTACCAGATATAGAAGTATGTTCGGCAGAATCTACAATCTTAATCAGCATAATCTTAATCAAAAACTTAATCTGCATCTTTTTAGGTGCATTCATTACTACAACTAAGCTTCTAATATGTTCTAGAATTAGGAGAATATCTAAATATGCCTGTTTCTTATCACTAAAGTTGACATAATTTATTTTGCGGTATAAGTCTACATTATACTCTCTTAATTCGTTCGACAAAACTTCTGAACAGAATATAGTCTCATCAAACATCACTACAACTCCCTTTGCATCATCAGAAAGCTTGAGGTTGTGAATTTGTTGTGGAAAAACGACAGATATACAAGGAGCTTTCAACTCTTTTTTTTCAAAATCGATAAAATGGAACCCACTTCCCGACTCGAGTATAATTATCTGATAAAAATCATGACGGTGCAATAAATCGGTATTATAAGGAGAAGTAAAGTTTAGCTCTTCAATATTAAATGCCGATTGATCTTTAGTATATGCTTGTAAATTGTTTACAGGTACATTATTCTTCATATCTAGTTCTTTATATTAAAATAGTACTACCAAGGTTTTTAAATCTATTGTCAATACAATAAACCCAACACCTTCTCATTTAATTACTTCACACAGAACAAAACCCAATAAAACACAAAAAGCTGAACCATATAAAATGATTCAGCTTTCGTTATACTATACCGTTAAAAAGCTTACGCTAATTTACTGATTGTTGCAGCTAATTTAGATTTCAAGTTAGACGCTTTATTCTTATGAATAATGTTCTTCTTTGCTAATCTGTCTAACATTGAGCTAACTTTAGGAAATAAAGTTTCTGCCTCAGTCTTGTCAGTTGCATTGCGAAGTACTTTAACTGCGTTTCTTGTAGTCTTTGCAAAATATCTGTTACGCAAACGTTTTACTTCCGCTTGTCTGATTCTCTTAATCGATGATTGATGATTTGCCATTTTTAGCTATCCTCTTTTATTTTTTAATTCTGTTTATTTAGTAGCCCATAGGGGAGTCGAACCCCTCTTTCTAGAATGAAAATCTAACGTCCTAACCGATAGACGAATGGGCCAGCATGTCATTGCTGACTATCGGTACTTGTTTCCCGATTGCGAGTGCAAAGATAAGATGTCTATTCGAAATACCAAAGCTTTCCACCAATAAAAACGCAAACTACCTATATTTTTAACTTTTGTTCAGATTCTATGTCGATTAAATGGATTTCTAAGGCTTTTACCGAGATATTGATTTCCCAAATACAAACACATAATGAGGCTGCCAAAAGCAATAAGGCAAGCCCAAAAACATAGGCACCAAGCAGCGATTTAGAGATGAAAATAAAAAACATCGACACCACACATAAAAGCAGACTGCCGATACCTAAAATCTGCATCACTTGTGTAAGGTATAATCTACGTCTAAGATTTTTAATCTGAGGAATCATGCGTAAATCATGATCTTTCAAATATTTCTCTTTTAATATTCTTATTAGTTGTGCATATGAGATAAAACGATTCGTATATGCTAACAAAATAAGCGATATAGCCGAAAATAACAACGATGGTGTTGTAAGCGAAAGTTCCTGCGACAATAAAAGTGCTTCCATTTGTAATTTATTTAGTACATTTGCTCGTACAAAGTAACACACTTATGTTAAGCAAAACAAGAGGAATCGTATTACATTCGATCGCATACAACGATAAATATTCAATCGTACACCTATATACTGAAAGTTTTGGGCGTGCTTCATATCTCGTTTCACGTTCGAGAGGACGGAAGAGTACTGTTTCACATGCGCTATTTAGCCCGTTCTCGGTGCTTGATATGGAGGTGGATCATAAAAACAACCGTGACATCCACCGAATCAAAGAGGTAAGAAGTCACTTCCCTACGAGTAATTTATCGTGCAATCCGATTAAAAACATCGTAACACTCTTTCTCTCCGAAGTTGTATTCCGCATCGTAAGAGAAACGGAACCAGACGAAGCCCTTTTTAAGTTCTTACTTTATGCCATTCAAGAGTTGGAATCTACACAAAGAAGTGTCGCAAACTTCCATCTTGTTTTTTTATTACACCTACTACACCATCAAGGCGTGTTCCCAAGCATTGAATCATACCACGAAAAGGCTTATTTCGACCTGCTTAATGGTGAATTCATAGATTCTATACCCATGCATAAACATTACCTCAATCAACACGAAAGCATGGTATTTGCCCAATTACTGCGCATAAACTTCGAAAACATGCACGCCTTTGACTTTGCACGAACAGAACGGGTATCGATCATCCAAAACATGCTAGCCTACTATAGATTACACCTCCCTCCTTTCGCCGAAATAAAATCTATTGCAATCATGCAATCACTTTTCGACTAGCTTACGTGCGAGATAATACGGCAAAAGGTTGCCTATATGAGCAAAAGATTATACTTTTGCAGCTCATTCCGATGATGCCCCTGTAGTTCAACGGATAGAATAGATGTTTCCTAAACATTAGATGGCAGTTCGATCCTGCCCGGGGGTACTTATTAAATGAGTTTACGTTTTCAATCTTTTATTCCGCGTATTTTCTCATTGATTTTTTTCTTCTGCTCCTCAAGCTCTTGTTCACTAAAATAGTTCATTTTATTTTCCATATTTACAAGTTTACGCATTGCCTTATCCATAAATACAACTTTATCATGATGGGCATGACAGCGCTTGCATATCGAAAGGTGTATTTTTAGTTGAATTCGTTCAGTAAATGATAACCTATTATCCAACTCTTTTTCGATCAGAAAAGTTGCTTTATTGCATGAGAGTACAAATATATGTACAAAGTCTTTAAACATGTTCTTTATGAATTAAACCAGTTAACTTGTAAGCAATCCTTTAGTTGAAGACGGCTCCGTTGCAAAATTTTCCAATAGTTACTGTCTGTCAGATTTTTTTCTGTACAGATTTCAGCAGCCTTTCTACGTTCAAAGTAGACATCGCAGATAATTACTTTCCATAATGTAGGTAGTTTACTGATACACCCCTGTAAGGTTGTCGAGAATTCTTCATTATCGATCAAATCCTCCTCATTATTCCAAACAGATATATCTCCTTCGTCTTTCCACACTCCATGCACATCAAAGATCGTACTAAAGTTTACTGATTTCGATTGGTACTTTTTCTTATAAAAATCGGCAATTTTATGGTGTAGAATAGCTGTTAGCCAAGTTTTCACAGAACTTTTACCACTGTGTGTTGTATTGTTTTGGCAAACAGATAAAAAAACGTCTTGAACCACATCTTCTGCATCTTCTTTATTCGAGAGCAAAAAATAGGCTCTATTAAGCAGAAATGGAGCGTATTCGTTAATCCACCCCTCAGCTTGCTTGGCTGTAACATTTAACGTGTTAGTATTCATTCGCTTCTTAATTTGAATTCAGTGTAAAGATAATTAAATTATGATACACTCTCTTTGCTATCTAATTTTTCTGCCTATTCTGTAAACGTATTGAATACTAAATTCAACAATATCAAACGAGGACTACGAAGACACGCTGTATCTTCTAATAGCCCTCGTTTATTTTATCACTGATAAGTATCAATTCTCATTATCAGTTATCTTCACTTTTAATCCATTCAATAATTGCTGAATCTTTTGGCGAGGTTCTCGGAGATATCACATCGTGCAATGTACCATCTCTGTTTATTAGAAACTTCTGAAAGTTCCACTTTACTGAGGCGTTCATTTTGCTATTATATTTTTTTTCTGTTAGCCATTGATAAAGGGGGTGTTTTGCTTTTCCTTTTACTGATATTTTAGCCATAATTGGAAATGTGATATGAAACTTCATAGAGCAAAACTCTTTAATCTCATCATTCGTTCCAGACTCCTGATTGAGAAAGTTATTTGCTGGAAAGGCTATAATCTCAAATCCCAGATCCTTATACTCGGCATATAGTTCTTGAAGCTGTTCGTACTGTGGCGTAAGTCCACAGGCAGAGGCTACATTGACCACCATCACTTTCTTTCCTTTTAGGCTACCCATAGAGAACGATTCGCCATCAATTGCCTCTGCCGTATAGGAATAAAAATCTTTAGACTGAGCCAAAACGGATACTGATGAGCCGCAAACGCACAACATCAAGGATGCACAAAGCAACCGAACTCTTTTAAAACGATCCTTATTCATAAGCTGTAATTATTTTACATTATTTTTTAATAACGAGTCAAGCTCGCGTATCGAAAATCCACTGGCAATAATTTTACCCTCTTTATCTAACAATACAAAGTGCGGAATGGATGAGAAATTATAAAGAGATGAAACCTTACTGCCTGCATCATCTGTCCATACATTCTTCCAAGGGAGTTTTTTATGTTCAACGCTTTGCGCCCACTTTTCTTTATCTTTATCAATAGAGACACCCAAGATTTCAAAGTTTTTCCCTTCATATTTTTCATATAATGCCTTTAGATGTGGCACTGCTGCATTACAAGGAGGACACCATGAAGCCCAGAAGTCAATCAGCAAATAACTCCCTTTAAAATTTGAGGGTCCCATATTCTCTCCCGAAACTATTTCTGGATAAGAGAATGCCGGTGCTACTGTCTGCACTAGCTGAGCATTTGTTCTGTTTTTTGTTGCAGCAAAAGCACGCACGGCAAACACTGATAATAAAATCAACGAGCCGAAGAGAATAAATTTAATGTTCATAACGATAGGTGTTAGTTAATTAGTAAAATTAATTTTGAGTAAAACAGGGAACCCTTAAAAGGTTACTACATGGTTAGTCTACATATTTGATAAATCCTGACAAAATAATACGAATAAATGTCAGGATTTATCAAATACGTCGACTAACTAGACAGAACAAGGAATTAAATAATTTATTCACGACTAAAAATTACTTACATGAACACAAAAAAGATTGCAACCCTATTGCTTTTATTTGTTTTTACACTTTCAATTCAGGCTCAAAGTCCATTTCAAGGATTACGCATGGGAGATATTGCTCCATCCTTTACATTGAAAAATCAAAATAACGAAAATGTCAATCTTGATGAACTACTTAAAAAAGGACCTGTTGTTTTAACTTGGTATAGAGGTGGATGGTGTCCGTATTGTAATCTCGCACTAAAAGCGTTGAGCGATGAACTTACAGCAATCAAAGCAGCAGGAGGAACACTTATTGCACTCTCGCCAGAGCAACCAGACAAAGCGATTATAACGAATAAGGAAAATAGCTTAGCGTTTGATGTATTATCAGATATAAATAACGATGTAGCACGCAAATATGGTTTGGTGTATAAACTCTCTCCCGAAGTAGCCGAACGTTACGAAAATGGATTTGGTTTGAGCAAATACAATGGAAATACGGATGCCGAACTGCCGATCCCGGCAACGTATATTATCAACCAAGATAAAACAATCAGCTACGCATACGTAAATGCAGATTATAAAGAGCGCGTAAATCCGGATAAAGTAGTTACTGAGCTTGCAAAAATTAAAGCTGAGACAAACAAAGATAAATTAGTTATCGTTTGGAGTAGCGCCGACCCGATGGTTGCAAAGCGCGTTGCACTCATGTATTCGCATGCTGCACAAAAAAACAACTGGTTTAAAGAGGTTACATTGGTTATTTGGGGTCCATCTGCCAAACTAATAGCATCGGACAAAGCATTGCAACAAAAAATCGAAGCCATGAAAAAAGATGGTGTTATCGTAAAAGCATGTATTGCATGCAGTGAAGCATATGGTGTAACGAAAGAACTGAAGAAACTGGGGTACGATGTTTTACCAATGGGTATTCCACTTACCAACTATCTCAAAGAGGGATATAAGGTATTAACATTCTAACAAAAAAACTACCGAGTAACTGCTTGGTGCACACAACAATGTAAATCACAGAGTGTTTTCATTTAAAATGGCATTAAGGTTTAGAGAGAGGAGTCAAAACAACCTCTATCTAAGTCTTAATGCCATTTTTTATAATATTATACATTACCAATGCAGCACAACTCTAAACTCCATCGTTTCTGGTTGAACATCTGTTGCAAAATCACTGTAGTTAATATAAAAGGCAACAGAGCCTGCTTGATAATCAAAAGTGGTAGTCTCTGTCCACAACAATTCATTTCCATTTACAATAGTCCCAATAGGGAGTGTGTAAGGAAGGGGTGTTTGAACCTCTTCAGATCCATTCCCTTGATAAAGATATCCCGTCACGGCACCATCGGTGTAAACAAAATCAGTAAGCTCTCGTACATCATTAAAAACAAACTGATAATATGAATTAAGAGCATTTGAAGAGCCCACCAATTTCCAATCATTTCTTTTAACCGTGAAGTTCAATACTTTCCAATTATCTCCAACATTATCATCCTGATACGGTTCAATATCACAAGCCGTTACACTAAAAAGTATAAGAAAGAAACATACGATTCGCTTAATCATCTGAATTAATTTTTAATGAATAAATTTATTAGGTGGTAAATATAGATAAATTATTACACCACACAACCCTATCAACACAAAAAAGAGGTATCCCCACTACAGGAACACCTCTTTCTTATATTTATTTGACTTTTCTAAACAAGCTACTGCTTATTTATACTCTTGCCAGCTCTTGATCTGAATATCAGCTGTCTTCATTTGCGTGAAGGCTTCGATAAATGCACTAGCTAAACGAGCATTGGTAATCAATGGCACGTTGTGGTCTACTGCTGCACGACGAATCTTGTATCCGTTTGTAAGTTCACGTGTTGAGTGATCTTTAGGAATATTGATTACTAAGTCAAAAGAATGATTAGAGAACATTTCCATAATGTTCAAGTCACCCTCTTCGTCTGGCCATCCTACTACAGTTGCGTTTACATCATTCTCGTTCAAGAAACGTTGTGTTCCTGCTGTTGCATAGATTGTATACCCTTTTTGATCCAAAGTACGACATGCATCAAGTAAATCTACTTTACTCTTAACACCACCCGAAGATACCATTACTGTTTTCTCTGGGATGTTGTTTCCTACAGAAATCATCGCTGAAAGCAATGCTTCGTGGTAATCGTCTCCGATACAACCAACTTCACCTGTTGAAGACATATCTACACCTAACACTGGGTCGGCCTTCAATAGTCTAGCAAATGAGAATTGTGATGCTTTAACTCCGATCCAGTCGATATCAAATGCTGATTTGTCTGGTTTAGAGTATTCTGCGCCTAACATGATACGTGTAGCAGTTTCGATAAAGTTACGCTTAAGTACTTTCGATACGAATGGGAAACTACGTGAAGCACGTAAGTTACACTCGATTACTTTTACATCGTTGTTTTTAGCTAAGAATTGGATGTTGAATGGTCCAGAGATATTAAGCTCTTGTGCAATCATCTTACTGATCTTCTTCACGCGGCGAGCCGTTTCGAAGTAAATCTTTTGTGCTGGGAATACCAATGTAGCATCTCCAGAGTGTACTCCTGCAAATTCCACGTGCTCAGAGATAGCATATTCTACCACTTCACCATCTTTAGCTACTGCATCAAATTCGATCTCTTTAGCGCACTGAAGGAATTCAGAAACAACTACTGGATACTCTTTAGATACTTTTGCTGCTAGCTCAAGGAAACAAACCATCTCCTCTTTTGTGTAACAAACATTCATCGCTGCACCAGAAAGTACATAAGATGGACGAATCAAGATTGGGAAACCTACTAGGTCTACAAATGCATCAATCTCATCCATGCTTGCAAGCTCTTTCCAACGTGGCTGGTCGATACCTAATTGATCTAGCATTTCAGAGAATTTGTGACGGTTCTCTGCACGGTCGATTGATTTTGGAGAAGTACCAAGAATTGGCACATCTTGACGATCAAGACGCATAGCTAAGTTATTCGGAATCTGTCCACCTACTGATACGATTACACCTTTAGGATCTTCAAGATCCATTACATCCATTACACGTTCGAATGATAATTCGTCGAAGTAAAGTCTGTCGCACATATCATAATCCGTTGATACAGTCTCTGGATTGTAGTTGATCATAACTGATTTGTAACCTAAGTCACGCGCTGTTTGTGTTGCATTTACTGAACACCAGTCGAACTCTACAGAAGAACCAATACGGTAAGCTCCTGATCCAAGGATTACAACACTTTTATCGTTTGCTTCATATTTAATATCATGCTCAGAACCATCATACGTGATGTATAGGTAGTTTGTTAGCAATGGATTTTCAGAAGCGATTGTAGTAATACGTTTTACAGATGGAAGAACGCCTTGACCTTTACGGCAGTTACGTACACGCATAATATCTTTTTCCATGTTACCTACTGCGTTCTCTACGAAGCGAGCAATTTGGAAGTCAGAGAATCCTAGACGTTTAGCCTCTTTCATTACTGAAACAGGAATTTCTTCGATTACGCTATAGCTTTCAAGTACACGACGGTAATCGTCAATCACTTTAAGTTCGTTCAAGAACCAGTGGCTGATTTTTGTTAGTTCGTGGATACGCTCTACTGTATAATCTAGTTCGAATGCTTTTGCTACTGCAAAAATACGTAGGTCGGTTGGGTTAGCCAATGCATCGTCAAGATCTTCGAACTCAACATCGTTGTTTCCAACAAAACCGTGCATACCTTGACCAATCATACGCAAACCTTTTTGCATAATCTCTTGGAAAGATTTACCGATAGACATAATCTCACCTACTGATTTCATGCTTGATCCGATCAAACGTGATACACCAGCAAATTTAGTTAAGTCCCAACGAGGAATCTTTACAATCAGATAATCAACCTCAGGTGCTTTGTAAGCAGAGAATGGAGTACCCATTTCGCCAATTTGATCAAGGCTATAACCTAAAGCTAATTTTGCTGCTACGAAAGCCAATGGGTAACCACTTGCTTTAGAAGCTAACGCTGAAGAGCGGCTTAAGCGTGCGTTTACTTCGATCACACGGTAGTCGCAAGTTTCAGAGTTGAATGCGTATTGAATATTACACTCACCTACAATGCCTAAGTGGCGGATTGTGCGTGTAGATAGTTCTTTTAATAAATCTAATTCAAGATCTGTAAGTGAACAAGTTGGTGCTACTACGATACTTTCGCCCGTGTGTACACCTAGTGGATCTACGTTTTCCATGCTCACTACTGTGAAACAATGGTCGTTTTTGTCGCGGATCACCTCAAACTCAATCTCTTTCCATCCTTTAAGAGACTCTTCAACTAATACTTGTGGAGAATATGCAAATGCACTTTCTGCCAATGGACGTAAAGTTTCTTCGTCGTCACAGATACCACTACCCATACCTCCAAGCGCATAAGCCGAGCGGATCATTACTGGGAAACCAATGCGATATGCAGCAGCTACAACATCTTCTAGTGTAGTTACGGCCTCACTGATTGGTGTTTTCACATCAATTTCGTCAAGTTTCTTTACAAACAAGTCACGGTCTTCTGTATTCATGATCGCTTCTACCGAAGTACCTAATACTTTTACACCATACTTAGATAAAGTACCGTTGGTATACATTTCAGCACCACAGTTAAGGGCTGTTTGTCCACCAAAAGCTAACAA
Source organism: uncultured Parabacteroides sp. (assembly GCA_947036995.1). Classification (GTDB taxonomy): domain Bacteria; phylum Bacteroidota; class Bacteroidia; order Bacteroidales; family Tannerellaceae; genus CAMQTD01. The sequence continues at coordinate 15,685 of CAMQTD010000016.1, read as the reverse complement.
AATACCATCTGGTTGTTCTTTCTTAATCACCTCTTCCACAAAATATGGAGTGATTGGTAAGAAATAAACTTTATCAGCAACTCCTTCCGAAGTCTGAATGGTTGCGATGTTAGGGTTTAGCAATACTGTACTAATACCTTCTTCTTTCAACGCTTTTAATGCTTGAGAACCTGAATAGTCAAATTCACCTGCTTGTCCAATCTTCAAGGCTCCTGAGCCAAGAACGATTACTTTTTTGATACCACTTTTTAACATTGTAACCTTCGTTTATATTTATCTAAAATTATATGCACACAAAAAATGCGTTAGTAATAATAACTAACGCATTCTATATTATAGAAATATTATTTGATCCAAAAAATAGGAAATAAACTATATGTTCCGATGGGATATCGGAAATTAAACGGGAATTATTTGTAAACTGCGTTCCAACCATATAATTTTACTCTAAGTTTCGGCAAAGGTAATACATATTATCTAAATATCAAAACTAAAATAGAGCAAACGATACTTATTTTTTTAACTTTGCAGAGAATTAACAAAGTGCATCCACTTTGCTATAATTATATATATAGAATAACATAAATCATTCAATAAATCATTCAACAAATGGAAACAGTTGTTAGCGGTATTAGACCGACCGGAAATTTACACTTAGGAAATTACTTTGGAGCTGTAAAAAGCTTTATCCAAATGCAAAACGAATATAATTGCTATTTCTTTATAGCTGATTGGCACTCACTCACTACACATCCTCACCCAGAGAATATGAAAAGAAGTGTACGCACAATCTTAGCAGAGTATTTGGCTTGCGGTATTGATCCTGAAAAAGCAACCATCTATATACAAAGTGATGTACGCGAAGTTGCCGAGTTATATTTATACCTTAATATGAATGCATACTTGGGCGAGCTAGAGCGTGTAACCTCTTTCAAAGACAAAATACGTCAGCAACCTGATAACGTAAATGCAGGACTCCTAACCTACCCTAGTTTAATGGCTTCGGATATTATTATTCATAAAGCGGTTAAAGTACCAGTTGGTAAAGACCAAGAGCAGAACATGGAGATGGCACGTAAGTTTGCCCGCCGTTTCAACTCTATTTATGGTGTAGACTTCTTCCCTGAGCCAGCATCTTTCTCTTTATCTAATAAAGCAGTTAAGATACCTGGATTAGATGGATCGGGTAAAATGGGTAAATCGGAAGGAAACGCAATCTATCTAGCAGACGACGAAGCAACAATTCGCAAGAAAGTAATGAAAGCCGTTACCGATGCAGGACCAACTATTCCGAACAGCGAAAAACCTGTTGCCGTAGAGAACCTCTTCAGCCTATTGGATATTGTTTCTACACCAGATACCTACGCATACTTTAACGACAAGTACAATGCATGCGAAATTCGTTACGGAGATTTGAAGAAACAACTAGCAGCGGATATCAACACATTCTGCGCACCTATCCGCGAACGTATCTTAGATATATCGGCAAACGATGCCTATATGGACAAAGTTGCACGCGAAGGTGCTGAGAAAGCAAGCGAAAGCGCACGTAAAACAATCCGTGAAGTACGCGAGATTATTGGTTTTAGATCGTAGCATAACGATTGAACGCATGCGTTCTCAAAATATGGATTCAACAAAAAGCTGCACTATCTTTAGTGCAGCTTTTTGTTTTTTATATGCCTAGCGCAACATCCCCCCTAGGGTTTTTTTTCAATTCCTCTATCACTCTATCACTTTTTCTTGTAATCTACTTATTGTTAGATAGATACAAAAACACCCTCTATCACTTCTCTATCACTTTACTATCACTCCTCTATCACTCTTTTTTTGACAGCATTGCATTAAGTATTGATGTAACAGCAGGTGTAATGCAATGAGGAAAAAGGAGTATATAAATCAACATAACATACTTACATAAAGATAATTACATACCACTTTATTTCAAAAAAGTACCTATGTAATCTCCCTGACACCCGGGTGTCAGAGGGGTTACCACCCGGGTGTCAGCGACTTGAGACCCGGGTGTCAGGGCATGGTACACCCGGGTGTGCAAAAGGTCGAAACAGCAGTTTTTTACTATTTTCTTACCTGTTGCGTGGTAATTTGTGTTGTGGCATTGCTGCGCTACATACGAGTAACACGCAATTGAACAGCCTCTTTTCGATATACAGCTTAAACATATTTGCTTCTTTTCTTTTATATAAACAATAATAATGATAAATTTGCCAGCCGAGCATAGCTCTCGCCTACTTTTCGTACAAATTACTTGATATTAATATAAACACTATACAAAAAAAATGAAACATCGTAAGATAGAAATTTGCGCCAACTCTGCTACTAGCTGTAGAGAGGCAGAACTGGGAGGTGCCATCCGTGTAGAACTTTGTGCAGGAATCCCTGAGGGGGGAACCACGCCTAGTTATGGCGAAATCAAAGCAGCGCAAGCACTTTGTAAGATCGACATCAATGTAATTATCCGTCCACGTGGGGGCGATTTCTTGTACACAACACCAGAAATTGAAGCCATGCTATATGATATTGAAATAGCAAAGCAGTTAGGCGTACACGGTGTAGTGGTAGGATGCCTCACAGCAGATGGCGAGATCGACACCGACCTACTGAACCGTTTGGTTACAGCAGCACGACCATTATCGGTTACTTTTCACCGCGCCTTTGATGTTTGTAAAGATCCTTTCAAAGCCTTAGAAGAGATTATTACCGCTGGATGTGATCGCATCTTGACTTCGGGACAAGAGTCTAACGCTGTAAAAGGAATCTCCCTGCTCTCGCAATTGGTAATTAATGCAGCAGGACGTATTATTATTATGCCTGGTTGTGGTGTTAGAGAAAATAACATCGCCGAAATAGAAGCGGCCACAGGAGCAACCGAGTTTCACACCTCTGCCCGCACAATTATAGCAAGTGGTATGATCTACCGCAACGAAAATGTACCAATGGGTGCTGCGGCACCAAGCTCTGAGTTCGAAACAGAACAAACAGCGCAACTAATCGTAGCAGGTTGTGTAACTACTGCGTAAGCACGAAAGTAAATTGACACATCAGACACGTGTTGTAACAAAAACGTAACATCAAAGTAACAGGTATGAAATCGGCATACTGTTACTTTGTAGTCTGAAACAAATAATATCTTTAAAATGAATTTAAAACAACTCGTAACAGTAATTGCTCTTACATTTGTATCTTTTTTAAGTTTTGCACAAGAGGCAGACTCTACGCTTATCAAGCTGGAGCAGCAAGCCAAAGAGATCGAACAGCTTAAAAAGAGAACAAATACGATAGACAAGATTGTAAAAAAGTTAGACAAACTAAAGGTTTCTGCCTATATACAGACCGAATTTCAGCACGGTCAGCAAGATGCTACACTGAAAGTTGGAGATAAGAACGAAAATATGGATAAGAGCTTTAACCGTTTCGGTGTACGCCGTGGACGTTTAAAGTTCGAATATACAGATGGAATTGGTCGTGGAGCCGTACAGATCGAGGTAAACGACAAGGGTGTTAGCTTTAGAGATCTATATATTGGGGTGAAAGATCCTTGGATTGGTCGCAATAGTGTGATGCTTGGTGTATTTAATCGTCCGTTTGGTTACGAAGTTGGCTACTCTACAAGTAATTTAGAATCACCAGAGCGTGCTACAATCATTCAATACTTCTTCCCTGATGAGCGCGATTTGGGTGCTATGCTTACGCTACAAACAAAAAAAGAGTCAAAACTTCACTTCCTAAAATTAGAGGCGGGGATATTTGCAGGTAACAGCATCAACAAGGAGACCGACAATCGCAAAGATTTTATCGGTAGACTGAGTGCTACAAAAGAGATCGGTTCGTGGGGTAAATGGGGATTGGGTACTTCGTACTATAACGGATCTGTTTACAATCCAACAACAGCATCGTACCGCATGAGTGGCAAACATTTCGTAGAATCGACAGAAGCAAATACGGGTACATACATGAAACGTGAGTACATTGGCTTTGATGGACAGTTTAGCGCTAAAAGCAGCTGGGGTAAAACAACGGTACGTGCAGAGGGATTATTTGGTGTTCAGCCAGGTATCGCAAGCAGCAGTAAGAGCCCAAACAGCAGCAAGCGCCCAACGGACGAACCAGAAAATGCATTGTATGCTCGTAACTTCAACGGTTACTTCTTCTATCTTATTCACGACATCTTATCGTCTCCATTCTCTGCCGTACTAAAATATGATGTGTACGACCCAAACACAAAAGTAGCAGGTAACGAAGTAGGCGTCGAAAACTCTTTCACCTCTAAAACTGACCTAGCGCAAAGCACAATGGCAGTTGGTGGATTGTGGAGAATCAACAAAAACCTACGTGTACAGGCTTACTACGAATTCAAGGCTAATGAAAAAAGCGAACACGTAGAAGGATATACTGCCGAACGTTTAGAGGATATGTTTACGCTACGACTACAATATAAGTTTTAATTTTCAGATTCAACGAGGCTTTGCTTTAGGGCATCGGTACAATCTAAAAAGAGAAGAGGCTTACATCAATAATTGGTGTAGGTCTTTTCTCTTTTTTGATAGTTAGATCACTGTTACTCTTTCCAACCCCAAGGAGCAGCTGGTGCTTCAACCTCTTTGGTTAGATCAAAGGTGACAGAGAAAACTCTTGGTGAACCGATACGTTGCAGGTTATAGGTGTATGCTTTGTCGTCTATTGTAATCCACCATGTATTAAATGTTCCGTGTTCTATCAAATCACGTGTGTATTGGTCTGCTGGGAACATTTGCATGTTAGGTGTTCCTGTGTTTGAACTCCAACCACCATACATCGTTACTTTGTCTTCGGTTCCATCGGCGTGTCTGTGGTCGTGCTTTAGGAGTATGCGGTCGTTTTCTAAGGTAAGCACCCATGTTCTCGATTTGTTATCGCCAACAAAGAACGGAATGCGGATGCGATTCTTTTCGCAAGAGCGTACGTGCATTACTAAACGCTTGTCGCTAAAGCCATCTCCTGCTCTTGCACCTGCTGTAACAGTACCTTCGTATGCCTTACCTGCATGTTTTTCAAGGTTATCAAAAAACTGACGTGGAAAACTCTTCTCTTGTGAAAAGCCAACAATAGGCATAATAAGAACTAAAAATAGTAGGGCAATCTTCTTCATTTACTCAAAAATTAATTGGTTATAGTTTAAAAGCGACTCATATCAACACGATACACTTCTGTCAAAGGTATAAATTGAGGCATAAGACATTGGTCTCTAAGGATGCAAATATAACTAATTAATGGGAATAGCAAAGGGGCTAAGCTGAAATTACTTTCAGCTTAGCCCCTTTTATTTATTTACTGCTTAACTGCGTATAGTTAGAAACTATACCCAATGCGTACAGCAGCCAATGCTTGATCATAATCTTGAATGATATTGTACTTCACTTCAAGACCTACAGTTATATTGCTTGTTGCATACACCTCAGCACCTAAACCAATGTTTGCGCCAAAACGAGTTGAGTTGTAGCCAGCAAAATCCCAGAATGAAAGGCTTAATCCTGCTAAAGGATAAAATCCAACCATCTCTGCAACAGGAAATACGTAATGCGCATTCACATCAAGAGCAAATGCTCTTAGTCCGTCGTTCTTAACAAACATCGTCATCGATGGAGCTAAACGCCATGCATTGGTGATATTGTAACGGTAGTCAAGACCTAACGTTGCATTATTCGAATCAAAGGCGTAGCCTACATTAAATCCAACAGATTGAGTTCCTTGTTGAGCTGAAACTGTTAATGTTACAAACATTAAAACAATAGCGAATAAAATTCTTTTCATAGTTGTTAATTTTAAATTGGTAAATTGATAGATAGATATGTAATTACTTCACTTCTAAATTTGAACCTGCGGCACTCTTAGCAATGCTACGGTAATACTCTTCTGAGTAACCTGGGAAATCTGGACCTGCAGATAAGCCAAAGCCATTCTCTACAAACTTACCATCTTTCTCTTTCTTCATGTTACCGTCTACGTATTTAACCATTAGGTATTCACCTAATTTCTTCCAACGAGCCGTAGCACGCTCAGCTTCGGTACAGCTATACCATGTCATAAAGTTTACTGCTTCGGCAGGATTCTTTGCGTATAGTTTTTGTGCTGCATCGTCAATAGCTGGTAGCATATCTTTAAACCCTTGCTCCAACTCTTTTTGTACAGGACGGATATCTTCGATCATTAAGCTATACTTATGATAAGCCATATTCGCTACCCAGTTGTAAATCCAAAAAGCAGATGTCCATGAGAAATTATGCATATCACCATTACCTACACGGTAACACTCCGGAACGGCAGTCATCGAAGCATACATCGGTGTGTATACGGCTGTATTCGCATCGTCTACTGCAAACCAAAGCACACCACCAATTGCATCTGGAAGCCAGTTACGCATTTGTGGAACAATTACAAAAGCCGATTGTTGTGTTGCAATAGCACGCTCGTTGATATATTTCTTTCCGTCTACCTCAAAGCCCATTGGTCTCCAACGGTAAGGAACTTTGTAAGGACCTGCACCTGGATCGTTTGCCATGCAGAAAGGTGTACCTTCGAAATGATCACGCATACCATCTTGAACATCTTGAACGCTCAATTTACGATCTGGTTTGATGTAAAGAGGCATTGGTTGTTTCGATTCGCCACGGATAAATGAAAGATATTGCTCCATATTCTTGTCGTACTTACGGAAGAAAGACCATACACGCGCTTCACACGCACGAAGTGAACCAAAATCGTAAGGGCAATAAGCTGCTTGAAAACTAAAATCAGCATCTTTACCTTTGAAGAATCCTTTTTCACGTGCATATGATACTACATCTGGAGAGTACATACAGTTCTCTTTATCATCAAAAGGAATTTGTTGGATACGTGATTGGTTGGCGTGTGCCGAAATACAATCGTCAGGGATACGGATGGCTACCCAAAGAGCACCTTTGTTACCTTTTCCTTTTCCGACCATCTCCATAATCCATGCTTCGTTCTTATCTGCAATAGAGAAAGACTCGCCACCGCTATAGTAACCGTACTGTTTTACGAGGTCGGTCATGATTGCAATTGCTTCGCGTGCAGTTTTAGCACGTTGCAATGTTACGTAGATCAAACTACCATAATCCATAATACCTGTAGGGTCTACAAGTTCTGGACGACCACCAAATGTACTTTCAGTAATGGCTAACTGATGTTCATTCATATTTCCTACCACGTTGTAGGTTTGTGCCACTTGTTTAATTTCGCCAAGTGGTTTGCGGGTATCCCATTCATTAATTTTCAACATAGCATCGGCAGGCCACGTAGCAGCAGGCCAGTGATACATCTCTCCATAAAGGGTGTGTGAATCGGCAGCATAAGAGATCATTACAGATCCATCTGTTGAAGCTTTTTTACCGACAAGAAAACCTGTACAAGCACTTGCTTGATTTGTTGCGAAAAGTGTAGCAATCGCTACACTACACATCATCAAAATTCTTTTCATTATTGGGTGATTTAATTAATAATTTAAGCAAATAATAGGAGATATACACCTGCTCCTGCAAGATATCCTAATAGGGCTAAAATCGAAAAACGTTTTAGATAATACATAAAATCAATCTTCTCTAATCCCATAACGGTAACGCCTGTTGCCGAACCGATAATAAGAATGCTTCCACCTGTAACGGCACAATAGGCTAAGAATGTCCAAAAGCCTCCATCTCTCACAAAATGCATGGCATAAGGCGAAAGTTCGGCAGTAGCTTGCGCCACAGGATACATACCCATGGTTGCAGCAACCAAAGCTACATTATCAATACATGACGACATCACTCCGATTACAAAAGCAATCAAATAAGGGTCGTGTACCGATGTATCTAAATAAGTAGAAAGAAGCCCTAACTGCCCAGCAGTTTCGAGCGCTCCAACAGACATTAAAACGCCTAAGAAAAAGAAAATTGTAGATAAGTCAATATTAGATAACAGTGCCGAAATACGTAATTTATCAGACTCTTCAACGCGTGTAGTTCGGCTATACATTACATCGGTATAGATCCATAAAATAACCAATCCAAGCAGTACACCCATAAATGGAGGCAAACCTGTTAATGATTGGAAAACAGGAACTAAAGCCAAGGATAGAATTCCAATCACTAATATCATACGGCGCGATTGCATCGTTATATTAGGGACTCCCTCTTCAATTTCGGGCAATGGCTCTACTCTAAGTCGTGCTCCTTTCTTAAATAACCAAAAATGGGCAATCGTAAGTGGCACCATCATATTCACAAATGCTGGTATAAAAATATGTCCAACTTGATGCATGGCAGTAATATTCCCTCCTACCCAAAGTAAAATGGTAGTTACATCGCCAATGGGCGACCATGCTCCTCCAGCATTCGCTGAGATAATAACCATACAGGCATATTTGAGTCGATCGCTCCGATCAGGAACCAACTTACGCAACACAGCAATCAACACAATTGCAGCGGCAAGGTTATCAAGAAAGGCTGAAAATATAAAGGTAGAAAAACAGATATACCACAATAACTTACGTTTGTTTGCTGTCTGAATCAATTGTGTGGCAGACTTAAACCCACCATGCTTGTCTACAATATCCACAATCAACATCGAACACATCACAAAGAAAAGTGTCTCTGACACATTACCCAAGTGATATACAATGGAGCGGTTAGAGATGAAGTTTACAAACTGTTCTTTGAGCGGAAGGTCTGCCATGGCTGGGTTTTCTGCCAGAAAGGTTTGATACAACACACTCGAACGTTCAATGAATATATCATAAGCATCTAACATCATGATTATCCACAAAGAGACAGCCATTAATAAAGCAACAGCTGCTTTGTTGATCTTTATTTTATCTTCGAAGGCTATTGCTAGTACTCCTATAAAAAATACAATGGGCATTAAAACAAACATAAGTCGCAGTTTAATTAATTTATATACGCAAAAATAGCATATTTATTCTAAAAGACGTTGTGTATCAACACATTTAATATTAAAAATAATAACAGAAAGTCGATAATAGGCGGTGATTTGTTACTGCATGTGTATTATCTACTCGTCCCGTTTCGCTATTCTGATCTCCATAATAGGCTGTAGAACAACCGTATTCTAATCCAATGCGCCAACATGGCAATGTATATACAAAACCTAAATTCGCATTTATCAATTGGTCGATATTCAAGCCCGATCCGTACATGTTATTTTCGACATCCAAGAGAGGCTTTGTTGTTCCTAAGTTTTTACTGTATCCAAGAAATGCTTGTCCTTGATACTTCTTTCCTACCGTAGCACTAATCCACGAAGAAGAGACTTTAAAAGGGGTATATTCTCTCGTTCCATCAAGTTCGTTCTCTGCCGAAACGCCATAACCACCAAGTAGAAGCATGTGTGCACCATTTTGATTATAAAGGGTTTTTGCTGCTAAAGTAAAATTGCGTCCTGTGTATTTCGCTTGTGCCATGTAGGTTGCAGTTGTTAAGCGTTCGTCCACTTTGTACGTTTTATCATTCCACTCAGATTCCGTACGCGGTGTTATTGAGATTAGAGCTGCACCTGCACCAACAAGAAAATTATTATGGGTATAATCAACTCCTGCAAAAACTTCTGGAAATAATCCATCACGCATATAATCCATAGACTTACCATCAGGACCTGTAGAAAGCCCAATCAATTGAAAGATTGCAGCTCCAGTTGCCTTGAATTTCCCATTTCCATATTGATAACGTAGCATTGGGCTACGGTTAAAGGGCTGAAAAGGCGATCCAGTAGAGAGACTTAACATATTAGGTGACACTTTGCCAAACAACGGATGCCACGTTTGCCCTAATAACAGTGCCGAACGCTCCCACTCAAAATTAACATAAGCCTGACGAATACGTAAAAGGGTGTAACTTTTTGAATAACCACAAAAATCGGCTTCTACTTTAGCAGATATAGCTGCATTCCATATAGAAGGTCCATTTATATCCAAACCTAAACGGGTCGAAAAGGAGTAAAAACCAGTACTTGGATTGGCATTAAGGTCTTTTCCATTAGGATCAAGATTGACATCTTTAGGAAACAGATGGAATAACTCATTTAAAACAGTTTGATTGTCTCGTGAATCGTAGTAGAGATCACCTCTTACAAAACCATAAAATTTGTAGTTAAAATCTTTCTTTTGGGCACTTAAAGAGCCAATAACACAGCTAAGAAGCAGTAAGCAAATGATTCGATTCATTGTAAATTTTGATAAATATAACACTTAGAAGCATCACGCTTCCTATTTTTTCCGGCACAAAGATAGCCAGAAGCAAATAAATAGGCTGTTATTTAGTCATTTATTTTTCAAATTCAAATAAAATGGCACAAATCGATTTGTATCTAAAAATATTATTTGTTACTTTGCTTAACTATATATTGCACCTAAAATGCAATATATTATACGAATGATAAAACAAATATATATAATTATTTAATTCACTATGAGCACTAAGAAATTTTTACTCCAAGAGAGTGATATCCCAAAAGCGTGGTACAATATCGTAGCAGATATGAAAAACAAACCCATGCCGATGCTGGATCCACAAACACGCAAACCAATGACGGAAGAGGATCTTCATCCGCTATTCTCAAAGGCTGCTGCAAATCAAGAGATGAATACCACCGATGCATGGATTGATATCCCTGACGAGGTGAGAGAACTTTATAAGATTTGGCGTCCTACCCCACTGGTGCGCGCATATGGATTAGAGAAAGCATTGGATACACCTGCTCATATTTACTTTAAAAATGAGAGTGTTAGTCCGATTGGATCTCACAAATTAAACTCTGCCATTCCACAAGCATACTACTGTAAACAAGAGGGTGTTAGTAATATCACCACTGAAACAGGTGCTGGACAATGGGGTGCTGCCCTTTCGTACGCAGCTAAAGCTTTTGGTCTAGAACTTGCTGTATATATGGTAAAGGTGAGTTATCACCAAAAACCATACAGACGTTCTATTATGCAAACATTCGGGGCGCAAGTAATTGCATCACCAAGTATGAGTACAAAAGCTGGTCGTAAGATATTAACAAATAACCCAAACTACCAAGGTAGCTTAGGTACTGCAATCTCTGAAGCCGTAGAACTTGCTACACAAACACCAAACTGTAAATATACATTGGGTAGTGTAATGAATCACGTGATGCTACACCAAACCGTAATTGGTATTGAAGCTGAAAAGCAGATGGAGATGGCTGGCGAATATCCTGATGTAGTAATTGGTTGCTTCGGTGGAGGTTCAAACTTCTCTGGTATTACATTCCCATTCTTAAGACATAAACTAAAAGATGGTAAAGAGATACGTGTCGTTGCTGCCGAGCCAGCTTCATGCCCTAAGTTAACACGCGGACAGTTCCAATACGACTTTGGAGACGAAGCAGGTTATACGCCACTACTTCCAATGTATACGTTAGGACACAACTTCTCTCCTGCTAACATTCACGCAGGCGGATTGCGTTACCACGGTGCTGGATCTATCGTTAGTCAACTTCAGAAAGATAAATTGATGAGCGCAGTAGATATTGAACAACTTGAAGCTTTCGAAGCTGCTACGCTATTTGCGCGTGTAGAAGGTATTATCCCTGCTCCTGAATCAGCTCACGCTATTGCTGCTGCCATCAAAGAGGCTAAAGAGGCTAAAGAAGAGGGCAAAAAACGTGTCATCCTATTCAACCTTTCAGGACACGGACTTATCGATATGGCTGCATACGATCAATACCTATCAGGTGATCTAGTAAACTATGCTGTTACAGACGAAGAGGTTGCAAAAAACCTTTCTGAGTGCGATAAGATTTAAATATTAAACAAATACGGTGGGGTAATGATATTACATCCATCAATTTAATAAATACAAAAAGGTCTGTTTGATATCAAACAGACCTTTTTGTATTCTAATAACTTAAAACAAATGTTGTCAGCAGAGCTTTATGATCCGTAGGCCAAATACCTATAGGCTCAATAAATTTATCTTCACTACTGTTTTGTACACGCTTATTCCGTTCTATAGATCCCGATGGACCAACAACAACCGACTCTAAAAGCTCCAATCTACGATCTGGATAGTAATGAATAAAGTCGATACGCTCCCTTTCGTCTGCTTTTGGAGCCCATGTTAGCTTATTTATTGGTGATGCAGGGGTATCAGCTGGATAGGTAATCCCAGGATGTGTAAGTGGATTTGGATATTTCGCTCTGTAGCTATCTTTATATCCAGCAGCATCTAGGAGTGTAGATACATCCCAAGGAATAATTAGACCTTGATGATCTAAACTATTTTTTGTCTCTTCGATCCAATCTAAGTGTGATGGCTCGTTAAAGTCTCCGCCTAAAATTATAAGATTTCCGTTTGCAATATCCTTTGCTGCATCTTTAATAAAAGCAATAATAGCATCATCACGTACCGACCTACGGTTAAGCACAAGCACTGAATCTACATTCATAACGGGCGCTTGAGGTTCCCAACTACTACCGTTATATCCTTTCACATCATAATAAGCACAATTTCGATAATCGAGGTGTGCCGTATAAACACTTACTTTATTCCCCTTCACATCGGCTACAAGTTTATAGATACTACCTTGATCGTTCTTTAATGGGAAAACTGTCATACTATCAACAAGCGGAAAGCGGCTAATCACACCCGAATCGTGCGAGAAAAAAGAGTGATAAGTCTCCCCCTTTTGTTTTAAAGCGGCTACGATACGGTCAGAGAAACGTGTGCCATCATAATTTCTAACTTCACTTAATGTGATAAAATCGGCATCGGTACGAATAATCTCATTCACAACGGCATCAAAACCACCATCTATAACAGTACCTTCTTGCCAAATATTAAATTGAAGCACCTTTAATTCGAGTTTCTCTGTACAGGAAACTAAAGAGAGTAATAGCGCTAATACAAGTGTAATTCTCATGTTTTTCTTATTTTATTTAAATGGATTTATTGCTTAGTGGTTATATATTGATATGTAGGCAGCCTGTTAAAGAAGAGTACATTTACGTGACTTTGCGTTGTGCTTGGGTACGCATTAGCCCTTCATATTTAGCACGCTTTACAGGTGAGTTTTTGAATATTTGTTGATATTGTTCACGTGTGAGAGTTGAAAGTGTCGCTTCGTCAAGTGCTAACAAGGCAGGATTTGGTTCAAATGCAGCCTCTTGTGTCGGGTGGGCAAAGCGATTCCATGGACATACTTGTTGACATGTGTCGCAACCATAAAAGCGTTTGCCTAGCTGTGCTGCTTGCTTGGCTGGTATCTCTCCTTTATGTTCGATTGTGAGATACGAGAGGCATTTGTTTGCATTTAACATGCGGGGAGATTCTAAAGCACCTGTTGGGCAGTGTTTTAAACATTGCGTGCACGAACCACAGCGGCTCTTTATCGGCGCATCGTATGCTAAAGGTATATCTACCACCAATTCACCTAAAAAGAAGTACGATCCTTGCTTCGGAATAATAAGGTTTGTGTTCTTACCAATCCAGCCTAATCCTGCTTTCCACGCCCAATAGCGCTCTAAGAGTGGTGCCGAATCGGTAAAACAACGTGCCTGTGTGGTAGAAGGTAAGATACCTAGTGGCTCAATCAGTTCGGCACAAAGCTGTTGAAGCTTCGCTTTCATCACGATATGATAATCTTTTCCGTAAGCATAATAGGCTATTTGTGGCGCATCGGGCGCTTGCTTTACGGTAGGGTAATAGTTCAAGGCTACAGATATAATAGATTGTGCACCAGGAATTAAATCCGTTGGATCTAAGCGCAAGGCACGATAATTCTCCATATACTGCATACCTGCATGGTTTCCGGCAGCAATCCATTGGTCAAAATACAAAGCTTCGGTGTCTGCGGATGCTACTTGAGCAATTCCGCAGGCACCGAAGCCTAATTTATATGCTGCCTCTTTGATAAGAAGTGAAGCTTGTTCTGGTGTCATAAACGACTCTATTCTATTTTTTTAAATACATACCCTTCAGCTAAAAGCCACTCAATCGTGCGTGGCAATGCCTCTTTCATCCGTGGCTCTGCCTTAATGGAATCGTGAAAAACAAGGATCGAACCATTGCGTGTATAGCGCTTTACGATATTGAACACATCTTCGCCTGTGAAAGATCGGTTATAATCGCGCGTAACTACATCCCACATAATAATACGGTAACGCTTCGCCAATTTCAGCACCTGTCTGATCCGCATATGTCCATGCGGCGGACGAAACAGGTCGCTTTGAATATGCTTTGCTGCCAAATCCGTGTTTTTTACAAAATTGGCAGTACGGAACCGCAATCCCTGCACATGGTTGTGCGTATGATTGCCTACCGAATGCCCACGCTTAATCACCTCTTGATAAATCTCAGGGTGTTTAATTACGTTCTCTCCCACACAAAAGAAGGTTGCTTTAATGCCGTAATGATCCAATAGATCCAATACCCAAGGGGTGATCAGCGGAATCGGTCCATCGTCAAACGTGAGGTAAACACACTTTGTTTGCGCTGGCATCCGCCAAATCGCTCCGGGGAATAAAGCCCTGTATATAGCAGGGGGCTGTTCTATTATCATAAATTACTTAACGTGCTACACCTGTATACGCTGCACGGTAAGCATCAAACTCAGGTTTGAATTTAGCGGCAAACTCAGGATTAAACTCATTCGTTACACGCAAAATCTCTTGTACTACAGCTAAATCATGTCCTAAACTACTCATTACTGAGGATAGTTGATTTGGATTTAAACGGAAATACCAGTTCAAGTTACGCATTGAATTGGTTGCAATTGCATCGTATACAGCCTCTGCCTTTTCTGGTTGACCCAATGCATAATACAACTCTCCGAACGAAAGTGCACTATAATCCATCGGCACATTCTCTGGAGGTAATACCCTCATAGCAAGATCAAGTACTTCGAGTGCTTTCGCATCCTGTCTTTCTTTAACCAATGCTTCGGCTAATCTGTTAAACAGAACCATACGCATACTTTTACACATACGCATAGCAGTCTCGTCTAAATAGATGCCTGGCTTATCTACGCCACCCCATTTGAATTTATTCATTACGTTGTCGTACATCTTTTCAGTATCAACTTCGTTGCCTGTTGCGCGTGCATTCATTGGTACTACTTGATAAGCCATACCTGTTTGTCTGAAATAACCATCCAGCTTCACAAACTGATCTGGGCTTACAGTTACGGCATAGTAGATAGGTCGCTCCCAATTGTTATTTTGAAGCATTTCAAGCACCATTAACTCTTGCTTGCCTAGTGCCTCTTTTCCTTTAAGGTCGATAATCATCTCTTTCAGAAGTAACGAATCTTCACTTGGCTTCAATACACCAGCAGCCATTACAGCAGCCGAATCTACATTATAAATCAGTTTGTCTGATGGGATATAATCTAGCTTTTGTGAAATACCTGGGATTGTTTTAAACTTCTCATCATCCGAACGCACAAAGTCTAGCGCTGTTTTCAAGTCGATAGGCTTATCTGTCATTGGGAATATATAAGCGGCATCACGTGTGCCTTGTACATACTCTTCGGGCGTCCACGTAATAGGTAGTGGTGCTGATTCGTATGCTTGGCGTTTCATTTGGTTGATATACCAATCCGTTTGCAGGTAACTCGTGTTACATACACGCACATCGGTACGTACACCTTC
>CAMQTD010000015.1 GCA_947036995.1 uncultured Parabacteroides sp. | reverse complement strand
GTTCAATCACTGTTTAAATCCCTTTTTTTGTTTGTCCAATATAGAACGAACCACCTACTATTCGCTTAATTCAGGAATATGTGTTTCGTTTATTTTACTATCTCCCAATAGATGTTCAGAGAAATAATCTGCCATACGCCAGAAGAAATACTCATTCATATCACCAAATCCGTGACGTTGTGTTGGCAGGATAAGCATATCGAAGCGTTTGTTTGCTTTAATCAATGCATTTGCTACACGCATGGTGTTGGCAGGGTGTACATTATCGTCGATCTCTCCGTGTATTAACATCAATTTCCCTTTCAAGTTCTTAGCCGCTTCGGGGTTGGTTGCGATGTTGTAAACGAAGGTTGTGTCGCCTTTTTCGCTCACCTCTTCTTTTACACCGTGGTGCTTCTCGCTCCACCAGCGGTTGTAGATTTTGTTGTCGTGGTTACCAGCACACGAAACAGCTACTTTGAAAAAGTCGGGATACACAAGCATCGCAGCTGTAGACATAAATCCACCACCCGAGTGTCCGTGAATACCCACGCGCGAAATATCAATAAATGGATGACGTGCTGCTAATTGCTCTATGGCACGCTTCTTATCTGCCAAACCATAATCTCTCAGGTTGCCATATCCATAGGTGTGATACCATTTAGAACGTACCGAGTGTCCGCCTCTATTACCCACAGTAATTACCACGAAGCCCATTTGTGCTAACTGGTCGGTACGTGTTAGTCCGGTCGAGAACGACTCATTTACTGCCTCTGTTTGCGGACCTGGATATACATACTCAATGATTGGGTAGTATTTCGTAGAATCAAAGTCGTATGGTTTGTACATTACACCATATAGATCTGTTATGCCATCCGCTGCTTTTACTTTGAAACGTTCGGGGAATTTATATCCCGAAGCCATCAACGTAGAGAGGTCTGCTGTTTCAAGATCCAACACCTTTTTACCCGCTTTATTATATAGTGCCGATTGTGGGGCAGTGTCTACACGTGAGAAGGTGCTTACAAAGAATGTGTTTGCATCATTCATTGCAGATTTGAAATTGTAATCTCCAGCATTCAATACCTTGAAGTTCGAACCATCTAGGGATACACTGCAAAGGTGTTCGTAGTATGGGTTCTCCTCTTTTACTACACCTTTTGCGGTAAAGAAGAGTGTACGTGTTTTTTCGTCGACACCTACCAACTCATCGGCATGATACTCCCCTTTTGTTAGTTGCGTTTTCATATTCCCTGCATTGTCGTAAAGGTAAAAGTGTGCCCAACCATCGCGTTCTGATCGGATGATGTGCTCTTTACCTTCGGCAAGTTTGTATAGTCCACGCTCCTCTAACGGTACGTTCATCTCTGTTTTAGAGACGATGCTTACCGAACCATCAGCTAAATTCACACGTCCCATGTTTTGGCGTTTGTGATCTCTGCTGGTGCGAGAAATGTAGAAGTAGTCGTTATCGCCTAACCATGTGTAAGGTGTGTAGCGATTGTATCGGTCGGCATGCGTATGTGGTGCATATTCGATCGATAACGATTGGTTCTTGTATTCGGCAACATCAATAACCTGCGCCTTTTTAGTGAGATTATCAAATAGGTAGAGGTTTGTTTCTAAAGCCGAATCTCCGGGCATTTGGTAGCTGTAGCTCTCTAACGTAGGGCGCGGATTGCTGATAGAGTTGATTACCCACAGCTTTTTAAGTGCCGAACGGTCGGTGCGTGTAAGTGCAAAGTGTTTTGCATCTGGCGACCAAACAATATATGCAGGCTTGCGCTCTTTTGGGAATTTAGCAATTGCCTCTTCGGTTAGCTTTTCGGTGTTTGCGCCGTAGCCAAACTTTTCGGTACCATCTGTTGTGATGGCATGCTCTATGATGGTAGAATCTTTTTCGTTCTCCAATGCTTTCGCAAAGTTGGCAGCATCCATATAATGGAGGTTGAAGTTTTTAGCAAAAACAACCGTTTCTCCATCAGGAGATACAGAAGCCCAATTTGGATACGCTTTGATCGGGGTGAAGTCTACCTTCTCGGTCATCTTTTTAGATGCGAGGTTATAGTTGAAATAGAATCGTTTTGCCTCCTTTTTAGGTTTAGGCGCGGTGTATTTCTTACCCTCTTTCTCTAGTTTTGCTTTTTTCTCGTTCTCCTCTTGCTGTTCAGCTTTGGTGTATTTCTTGTCTACCATGATACGGCTAGCAACTTCGAAATCGAACGATTTACCATCGGGCGTAAATTTCAGTTTCTCGAGTTTGATCTGCTTTGCTTCGATCGGGTCTCCTGTTAGCGTAGATAGGTTGGCAGCCATCTCTACGGCATCAAAAAGAGGACGTTTGCTTTGCTTTATACAATCTACTAAATAGTACTGTGTGCCTTCGGCAGTTTTGTAGCTGTACCAAAATGAGTTTCCATCCTTTAACCATGTTGGGCTAACGGCATTAGAATAGGTCATCTTTTTCATCTTAGCAGCCGAAAAACGCTCGGCAAGCTGATAGTTACTTTTGTGTGTTGAGGTGTTTTGTGCCATCACCGTACTGCTTATCCACAGTGCGCAGGCAATCAAAATGGTTGCTTTTTTCATTGAAATCATTATTTGTTATTCATTTAACGGTAGTTATTCTCTCATTTAGTTCGTAAAAGTACGCTATTATTGTGTTATTTGATAATGGAGAAGGATTTATTTTCTCGAAACATATTGTAGTTATAGTTGTTCTACTATTGCAAAGTTGCGGATGAAATAATGGATTGCGCTAATTTCGGGCTAAACAGGTAGCTCGAAGCGCGGGAGCTTTAATAATTAATAAATTAAAAGGTTGCGTATAAATTAAAAATTACGAAGCCTTGCCTTCTTATTTTGAAATGCTATCTTTGTCAAATCATATAACCATATTAAAATAGATGTTATGAGCGAAAAAGATGACTTATTGATTTACGATGAAGATGATTCAGTAAAGTTTATTCAAAACTATCTTCCTCAAGAGATGAAAGATAAGTTTAATAATGACGATATAAACTATATCGTTGATTTAGTTTATGAATTTTACGAGTCTAAAGGTTTCTTAAACGAAGATCCAGAGAAGGATGCAGAAGTAGAGATCGACGAAGAAGAATTAGTTGCATTTGTAATTAAAAATGCAAAAAAAGATGGTGTTGGTAAATTCGAAGCAGAAGAAATTCAATTTCTAGTTCAAGGTGAACTTGAATATTGCGATTCGATCAATATATTTGATTGATAGACTTTAAAGGTATTGCATCATCAACATAAAGTTGAAGTTGCAATACCTATTTTGATTTAATATATAACAAATATGTAACTATGAAACAGATGAAATTGATTCCAGTATTGCTATTATCAATGGCAGTACTATTATCGGGATGTGGGGCAAGTAATCTCCTTAAAGGAACAGGTATTGGCGTAGGAGCTGGTGCAGGTGTAGGAGCAGGTATCGGAGCATTGGCCGGAAACACAGGGTTGGGTGCCATTATTGGTGCTGCTGTAGGTGGTACTGCTGGTGCATTGATCGGAAAGAAAATGGATAAGCAGAAGAAAGAGCTTGAAGAGTCTCTTCCGGATGCAACAATCGAAACAGTACACAATGGAGAAGCGATCAAAGTAACGTTCGATTCGGGTATATTGTATGCTACAAATTCAAGTACATTGGGCAATGCCTCGAAGTCCGCTTTGCGTAACTTAGCCACAAGTTTGAAAGATAATAGAGATACAAACATCAAAATAGTAGGTTACACAGACAATACAGGAAGAGTAGATTATAACCAAATGCTTTCTGAAAAACGTGCAAAAAGTGTTTACAGCTACCTTATCGAACAAGGTATCAGTACCGATCGTATGGTGTACGAGGGTAGAGGCGTTCACGACCCAGTGGCAGACAATAGTACAGCCGAAGGTCGTTCGTTAAATCGCCGTGTTGAAATCCTTATTATGGCTAACGACCAGATGATTGAAGATGCCAGATCTGGTAATTTGAATTAGATCAAAAGTACGCTTACTTTTTATATTAAAATGTTACAATCTTGTATGTTATACAGGGTTGTAACATTTGTTTTTTTACATACTATGTTATTGAGCATGTTTAAATAATATTTAAGTATAATCCTTCGATAATCGTGCATATTTATATATATTTGGATAGAATTAGAAACGATATTTCAAATATGGAAAACAAGATTTCAAATGTGGAAAAGCAGGAGGAGAATTATAAAGTACCGAACCTTGAGAAAGGGTTGGCTATTTTAGAATACCTTTCGTTACGCCCATTTGGAGAGGGTTTGCAAGAGATTAAAGCTGCTTTAGATATTTCTCAAACAACAGCTTATAGAATCTTAAACACGATGACACGCGTGGGGTATTTGGAATATGACGAAACCTTGAAAAAGTACAAGTTAACACGCAAACTACTTCTATTGGGTTTCAGAGCTTTAAACGAACATAATCTATTGGAATCAGTGCTTCCAAAATTAAGAGATATTCGAGATCAGTTGAAAGAGACGGCTTGTTTTGGCGTTTTAGGAAGCGAGAAGGGTGTATTTATTGAACAAGCTATCGGTACACATGCATTTAGTTTTGCATTGTCGCCCGGTAAAATATTCGACTTACATTGTTCGGCACCAGGGAAGGCAATCATGGCCTTTTTGCCAAAGAACGTTCAAAAGCGCTATCTTGCTAAAATGGATTATCTACGCTATAACGAGCGTACGATCGTTTCTGAAGCTGACTATTTAGCAGAGCTAGAGCAGGTAAGGGGTTGTGGATATGCAATGGATAACGAAGAGGAGTTAAGCGGTGTGATATGCATCGGAGCTCCAATCTTTAACTATAATGGTTATCCTTGTGGATCTATCTGGATTTCGGGCCCGAAAGATCGGTTAACACCGCCTGTGATTTACAGTGCTGCGCAACAAATAATAAAAGTTACCCGAGCGATATCCGAAGATTTAGGATATGGCAGAATATTAAATATATAAACACACACCATGAATTATCACTATTTAAAAAGACAAATTACACTCTGTTTTGCGCTGACCTGCCTCACGCTCCACTTGGGTGCCGAAAATAAGCCATTCTTTACCTCAGGAATTGGACTGACAGGTAAGGGTGAGTTAATGCTTTCAGAAAAAGGATTAAACCGTGTAGATCTATTTTCAAAAGATGGAAAAACATTAATCAAATCATTTACATTGAATGCGCCTCCAACAGGAATTGTTTGTGACGGTGATAAAGCATATATTACAACGTTCGAGACTAAAGGCGAACTTCATATCCTAAACATAACAACAGGTGCCATCGAAGCATCTATCCCCGTGGGATCTGGTGCAAATGCACCACTGCTTAATGCGGATCGTACAAAAGTATACGTAAGCAATCAGTTTGCAAATACGGTAGATGAGGTAAGTATTCAAGATAAAAAGGTGCTCCGTACAGTTAAAGTGTTGCGTGAGCCACGTGAAACAATTATAAGCAAAGATGGTAAGTTCCTCTTTGTAACTAACTTTTTACCTGCACAACGTGCCGATTTAGATATCGTTGCGAGTGATGTGTCGGTTATTGATTTAGCTAATTTCGAGAAAACAAAAGATATTAAACTAGCCAATGGAAGTAATGCCCTAAGAGGTATGTGTTTGACTCCTGATGGTAAATATATTTATGTATCGCATAACCTAGGTCGTTTTCAAGTACCTACATCGCAGTTGCAGCAAGGGTGGATGAACACCAGTGCTTTTAGTGTAATTGATGTAGCCAAACAACAATTTTTAGGTGCAATATTGGTAGATGAGCCAGATCGTGGCGCTGCTGGTATCTGGGATATCAATTGTACCGAAGATAAACTTTATATATCGCACTCTGGAACGCACGAAGTAAGTGTGATAGACCACCGTGCAATGCTTGAGAAGTTCGAGAAATATGAGAATAAAGATGCTTTAAACTACGACTTAAACTTCTTATACGGATTACGTCAGCGTATCCCACTCGAGGGAAATGGCCCAAGAGATATGATTTTGGTTGATAATCAATTGGTAGTTCCAACGTATTTTACAGATGTATTAAATTTTTTAGATACAAATAGCTTAGCTGTAACAGGTGTAGCCTTAAACCCAGAACGTGTAGAGAGTGCCGCAAACAAGGGTGAGAAGATCTTTAATGATGCTTCGCACTGTTTTCAAAACTGGCAATCATGTAATGGATGTCACCCAGGTGATGCCCGTACGGATGGGATGAACTGGGATTTAATGAACGATGGTGTAGGAAATTCGAAGAACTGTAAAAGTATGCTCCTTTCGCATAGTACAGGTAAGAGCATGATTACAGGAATAAGAGCATCAGCAGAGGTGGCTGTGAGAGCTGGATTTAAGTTTATCCAATTCTCACAAATATCAGAAGAGCAAGCTCTATTTGTGGACGATTACTTAAAGTCTCTGAAACCTGTTCCAAGTCCGTTCTTAGTAGATGGCAACCTGTCACCACTGGCTCAAAAAGGGCGCAAAGTGTTTGAGAAACTAAACTGTGGCGAATGCCATAGCGGCGTAAACTTTACCGACCTAAAGATGCACCGCATCGGCGAAAAAGTAGAGTTCGAAGCAGGTTGGGATACACCTACCTTGCGCGAAGTTTGGCGTACGGCTCCTTATCTTTTTGATGGACGTGCAGCAACACTTCGTGATGTGTTTAAAGTAGATAAACACGGAATAGACAAAAAACTATCTGAGAAGAATTTAGATGCGTTGGTTGAATATGTAAGCTCATTATAATGAACTATTCAGAAAAAATTAGCTATTCGATTTTAGAGACCTCCTTTAACGCCTCTTTTGAGGTAATGGTAAACGACTTATTGACGTTACTACCAAAGGATAAAGTAGTGCTACGCATTATCATATTCGGCATGCCTGTATCGAATCAAGAATACGTTGAGCGTAAACTTATTCTTGACAGTCGTGTGCAGCACTATTTTGGAACTAAAATTCCTGCTATTAGTTACGTAGCGCAGCCATCATTAAATAAAGGTTTAATTGCGGAGGTGCATAGTTATGAGATAGAAGATACGGATCAACTCTCGTATCGTAGCTATCAATCGCACCCATATATTATATTAGAGAATCCTCACGGACGATTTTTGTTTGCAAGTGGATTCCAAACAGATGTAGTTTTAGAAACCATTGCAGAGCAGTCTGTCAATGTATTTAACCAAATTGAGGAGCTGCTTGTATTAGAAGGCTTTCCCATAGATAGCATTGTGCGTCAGTGGAATTATATCGAAAATATTACAGATTTTCAAGCAGGTTATCAAAACTATCAAGCATTAAATGATAAAAGAGGCGAGTGTTATGCCAAAACAGCATGGCGTAAAGGCTATCCTGCAGCAACAGGTATTGGAGCTTCATTTGGTGGTATATTAGTTGATTTTGATGCCGTTTTATTGAACGATTCATCTTGCCATATAACTCCTATAGACAATACAATGCAAGTAGCTGCACACGAATATTCAGAACAAGTACTTGTTATTGAAGAATCGGTGAAACCAGCAAAGGCAACACCGAAATTTGAACGTGCTAAAAGTTTGAGTTTCGAAGATCAAGGCATTATATATGTATCAGGAACTGCAGCTATTCGTGGCGAAGAGAGTTTGCTCGGCGTAGGATTGGCCAAGCAACTGCATATTACCATGGAAAATATAGCTTATCTTATTGCAAAAGATAAACTAGAGGCAATAGGCATTTCGTGTGGTAAACAACCCGTATTGAAATTAATACGTGTTTACTTAAAAGAGAAATGCTTTGTAGACGAAGCAAAAGTATTGATAGATGCTTATGCATTGGATATTCCGGTCTCTTACCTTTGGGCAGATGTTTGTAGAGACGAACTTTTGATCGAAATAGAGGGAATAGCAACATATTAAATAGATTTAGTAACATCAAATAAATAATAAAATGAACAGTAAACTAGTTTTAAAATCAGTAGCAATGGTTGCTATGGTAGCTTTAATGACAGCTTGTAATTGTAAAACATCATCAGAAGGTGATAAAACAGCAAATGCAACAACAAATAACATCGAAAATAAAAAAGAAATGACTTATTCAAAAAAATTCACTAACGCAGACTTTTACACAGACGGAAAATTTAATCAAGAGGTAGCAATCAAAGCAATGAAAGATATGCTTGCATTTTATGATGTACCTTTCACTCCACTAATGGAAAAAGATTTTTGGGTAACTGATTTCGGATTGGGAGATTTCGAAAGTACAGGTATGGGTGGTATTTTCTGGGTAAACGATGCAGAGCATAACTATTTTGCACACGAAATTTATCTATTGCCTTCGCAAATGATTCCAGAGCACGCACACGTTAAAACTAAATTCCCTGCAAAATTCGAATCATGGATGGTTCAAAAAGGTATGTGTTATAACTTCTCTGCAGTAGGTGAGGAGACTCCAAACTGTCCTAAATTACCAGAGAGCCAAAAAGGTTGTATCACTTCTAAAAACTTTGTACAACAAGAAGCAGGTCAAATTGTACACCTAAAAGAGAGTGAAACTTTCCACTTTTTATTAGCTGGTCCTCAAGGTGCTGTTGTATCTGAGTGGGCATCTTACCACGACGGTGCAGGTTTACGTTTTACAAATAAAAAAGCTCAACTTTAATTATTAAAAGAGCAAATAATTAATAAAATAATATGAGTAAATTCAATTATTTAGCGGCATTATTTCTTTCTTCACCTTTTCTGTTGAT
The DNA here is from genome assembly GCA_947036995.1 of uncultured Parabacteroides sp. GTDB lineage: Bacteria > Bacteroidota > Bacteroidia > Bacteroidales > Tannerellaceae > CAMQTD01. The sequence continues at coordinate 17,052 of CAMQTD010000015.1, read as the reverse complement.
GGCTGGTCCGAAACAGAAAAAGTGTGAGAATTGGATTGATGCTTCTGTTAAAGCAAAGTCTGAATTACGTGCAGAGTTAGTTAAGTCTAACATGCCCGTAGTTTCTACATGGGTAAAGAAAGGACAGAAAGCAGAGAAATTTACAGTCGATTTGAAAAATGTCGACAAATTAATTTTGATTGTTTCTGGAGGACCTGATGGTAGTGATTACGATCAAGCCGTTTGGGGAAATGCACGTTTAATTGCAGCAGATGGTTCGTCTGTATGGTTAGATGAAACTCCTTATGAGTATGGTGTTGCAGGTTGGGCTAAGCCTAAAATGAATATCAATGCATATGATAAAAAACTTGTTATTGGGGGTAAAGATTATCCACATGGTGTTTTTTGTCATGCAAATGGTACATTAGTTTATGCAGTAAACAATAAGTATGTACGTTTTGAGGCAGAAGTTGGTATTGATGATACGTCATCAAGCGGAAGTGCATACTTCCAAGCAATGAACGTATTCCCTAAAACAACAGCTGATGCATTGTTAGCGAAATATCCAGCACAAATTGGCGTACTTAGCGCTGAAATGGATGGATTGGACTCTTGGTTAATCACAAATGATGCATCTGTCGAAAGAGAGACTGTTAAATCTGTAGCTAACAAATTAAAGGATCCATCATTTTTTCAACAAGCAATTGCACAAGTAGCTTCAGTAAAAGAGGTTGATGCGCAAATTCGTCGTTATTTAGAACTATTCGAAGAGGCGCAAGCTGTTCTTGATATTCAAAATGAGCTAGCATGGTTAAATGTTGAATCTATCGGTTTGGCATTTGATGATATGAAGAAGCAACCAAACTTTGATGCAGCAAAATACCAACCATTATATAATGAGTTGATTCGTTTGACTAAGCAAGGTTTTAATGGAATTTATAAAAATGACGCACAAGCAGTAGCTAACGCACAAAAGGTGTTGGCAAACAAGCGTACGATATTATTAGGAAATACATTATTAGATGTTGATAAAGTATTAGTTACGCGCTTTAAATTAGGTTCTACAGCACGTCAGGCAATGGCTCCGTCTTTAGGAACACAAGCAAATAACTGGTCTAATCAGCAATCTACACGCCGTGAAGGTTTTGATGCAGAGATCATGGAGTTAAGCAACTTACGTGGAGATATCAAAGAACGTACAATCTTTAAACCAGCAGGATCAGCATCTATCGCAGATGTTCGTTTGCACTGGGATGCAGATCGTTTGATGTTCTCTTCGTTGATGCCAGACAAGCGATGGAATGTATTCGAAGTAAACGTTGACGGTACAGGTTTGAAGCCTCTTGTTGAAACAGTAGAGAAAGATCTTGAATTCTTTGATGGAACGTATCTTCCTGATGGACGTGTGATTGTAACATCAAACGTTGGTTACCAAGGTGTACCATGTGTAAGTGGATCTGATCCTGTAGGAAACATGATGATTTACAATCCAAAAGATAAATACCTACGTCGTTTAACTTTTGACCAAGATGCTAACTGGAATCCAACAGTGATGCCAAACGGTAAAGTAATGTACACACGTTGGGAGTATACCGACTTGATGCACTACTATTCTCGTTTTGTTATGCACATGAATCCAGATGGTACAGAGAACAAAGCACTATACGGTAGTGGATCGATGTTCCCGAACAGTACGTTTGATATGCACACATTGCCAGGACACTCTTCTGCTTTTGTGGGAATTATCTCTGGTCACCACGGTGTAGCGCGTTCTGGACGTTTATTGTTATTTGATCCAACAAAAGCACGCAAAGGTGCTGCTGGTGTAATGCAAGAGATTCCTCACCGCAACAGACAAGTGGTAGAATTGGTAAAAGATGAATTAGTAAATGGAGTTTGGCCTCAATTTATCAAGCCATTTCCATTGAATGATAAATATTTCTTAGTAGCTGCAAAGCTTGATCCAAACAGTCTTTGGGGTATCTATTTAGTGGATATCTATGATAACGTTACGTTATTGAAAGCAACTGAAGGTGAAGGTTATATTACACCAATTGTACTTAAGAAACAAGTTACACCTCCAGTAATTCCTGATCGTGTAAAATTGGGTGATAAAGAAGCAACTGTATTTATTCAAGATATTTACGAAGGTGAAGGTTTGAGAGATGTGCCACGCGGTACTGTTAAAGCGCTTCGTGTACTTTCTTACGAATATGCTTACTTACAAACAGCATCAGACCACTATGCACAGGGTATTCAAAGTGGATGGGATCTCAAGCGACTATTGGGAACTGTTCCTGTAGAAGAAGATGGTTCTGTAATCTTTAAAGTACCAGCAAATATGCCAATTTCATTGCAACCTCTTGATGAAAACGGTGCAGCAGTGCAATGGATGCGTAGTTGGTTTACTGGTATGCCAGGTGAAGTAGTGTCATGTGTTGGTTGTCACGAAGATCAAAGTAAGATCGCGATGCCAAAACGTGTAATTGCTTCTCAAAAGTCTCCTGTAGCTATTACACCTGCTGAGGGTGGCATTCGCTCATTTACTTTTGACCTTGAAATGCAACCTGTATTAGACCGTGCTTGTGTAGCTTGTCACAATGGTGCTAAAGGTGGTATGGATTTACGTGGTGGTAAAAAAGATGATCGTGGCTATGGTACAAGTTACTTAGCAATTCATCCATTTATTCACCGTCAAGGATCTGAAGCTGATATGTCAGTACTTCAACCAATGGAGTATCATGCTACAACAAGTGAGTTGGTTCGTATGCTTAAGCGCGGACATCACAATGTTAAGCTTACAGACAAAGAGTGGAGAACAGTTTATAACTGGATCGACTTTAATGCTCCTGATAAAGGTTATTTCAAAGCAAATATCTATAATGGAATTGCAGAGAAAGGTATTGACCAGATCAAACGTCGTCAAGAGTTAAATCAAAAATATGCTGACGGTGTATCTGTAGATTGGCAAGCAGAAATAGCAGCTTATGCAGGCTATTTAAAAGGTAAAGGTGAAATTACACCAGAAATGCCTGAAGCGTTGAAACCAATGAAACAGAAAAAAGTAAAAGCAAAAGGATGGCCTTTTGATGCTGCTAAGATCAAAGAGATGTTAGCTAACGAAACTTCTACACGCAAAGAGATTGAAGTAGCTCCAGGTATGAAAATGACTTTTGTTCGTATTCCTGCTGGTGAGTTTGTTATGGGTAGTTACAGTGGTAACTTAGATAACGCACCAATCTCTAAAGTGAAAGTTAAGAAAGCATTCTGGATGGCAGAAGCAGAGGTTACGAATGCTCAATATGCAGCATTTGATCCTAAGCATGATAGCCGTTATGTAGACCAATTCTGGAAAGATCACGTAAATTCAGGTTATCCTGCTAACTTACCTCACCAACCAGTGATGCGTATTAGCTGGAATCAAGCAATGGATTATTGTAAAGATTTAAGTGCTCAAACAGGTCTTAACATCACGTTGCCAACTGAGGCACAGTGGGAGTGGGCTTGTCGCGCTGGTTCTGATACAGACTTCTGGTATGGCGACTTAAACAGTGATTTCGGTAAGAAAGAAAACTTAGCTGATGCTAAACTTTCATTGATGGCAGTAAGTGGCGTAAATCCACAACCAATGTCTAAGAAATCTTCGTGGTATAAGTATTATAACTTTGTACCTAAAGAAGCATCTGTAGATGATGGTAATATGCTTCAATCAGATTCTAAATCATACGAAGCCAATCCTTTTGGATTGTATAGTATGCACGGAAACATTGCAGAGTGGACACGCTCAGAATACCAACCTTACCCATACTCAGAGAAAGTGAAAGAAGCTTCTGATCTTCGTGTAGTACGTGGTGGTTCATATTGGGAACGTCCTAAACATTCAACTGCTTATACACGTAAAGCTTATTTAAATTGGCAACGTAATAACTTAGTTGGATTTAGAATTATCATTGAAGATTAATTAAAATCTACGGATTTATAAATTAAGCATACAATTAATTAAAGAGAATCAGAGAGTGCTCAGTTTGAGTCTCTCTGATTTTCTAAATAACAAAAGAGTAGGTCTGTTTTTATATAGAGCATACCTACTACTTTTTAATATACGATAAACAAATGAAACAAACAGTATACAAATTTCTATCATCTACATTCACATCTTTGCTTTTGCTACTTGTCTATGCAGTCGGTCTTGCTGTTGCAACATTTGTCGAAAAGCATCATGGAACAGCTGCTGCACATGCAATGTTCTACTATTCACCCGTTTTCTTTTTATTGCAATTTCTTTTGGTTTTAAATTTTATTGCCGTTGTGATTCGTTACAACTACATCAAATCTAAGAAGTGGGGGATGATGATTGTCCATTTCTCTTTTATTGTTATTTTTCTCGGCGCTTTAACCTCACATGTTTTTGGAGAAGAGGGGATCGCACACATTCGTGAAGGCGAAAAAACAAATCAGATAACTATACAAACTTCAGAGTTTACTACATATAAAACACTCCCTTTCACATTGGAGTTAATTAATTTTACGATGCATCGTTACCCAGGCTCGAACAGCCCATCGTCTTACGAAAGTGAAATGCGTGTACACGAAGATGGCAAAACATTCGACACGAAGATTTTCATGAATAATGTGCTCGACTTGCATGGCTATCGTTTCTTTCAAGCCTCTTATGATAAAGACGAAAAGGGTACAATCCTATCCGTCAATCAAGATGTAGCAGGGCGTAATATAACGTATCTTGGATATACACTTTTAATACTTGGTTTTATTCTTTGCTTTACGGGTAAGAATTCTCGTTTTAGACAATTAAATCGTCAGCTTACGCAATTGATAGACCAAACACGTGTTGTTTCGGTGCTGTTGTTATTGGTTTGTTTTTCGTCGACTACAAAAGCGATTGATGCCAAGCACCAACCCTTGATGAATGCGATTGAACGCTACGCTGTAGACCCTGCACATGCTGCTGCATTTGGGGCATTGCCTATGCAGTCGAGCAATGGGCGTATGGTTCCTATGAATACATTTTCGTCCGAGATCTTACGTAAATTACATAAGAATAGTACGATTGGCTCACTTAATGCCGATCAATTTATGCTAAGTCTGTTGGCATTGCCTCAAATGTGGGGTACACTCCCTTTTATTAATATACCAAACAAAGAGATTGTACGTAAATATGATCTTACGGAAGGAGCTTGTGCCTACGCAGAACTATTTGATGCTGACGGTAATTATAAGCTAACCGAAATGGTAGAAACGGTATATAATAAGAAGCCGAATGAGCGTGGTCGTTTTGATAAAGATCTAATGAAATTAGACGAACAGGTGAATATCTTACACCAACTATTCAGTCGCCAACTGATTCGTCTGTTTCCTTTAGCGAACGATAAAAATCATACATGGTATGCACCAGGAGATGATCTTTCAAAATTTGCAGGAAAAGATTCAATGTTTGTATCACAAATAATGGAATGGTATCTGTCTGAAGTGCAAAATGGCATGAAAAGTGCTGATTGGGATAAAGCCAATGAGGTTGTAGATATGATTACGACCTATCAACACGCTAAAAATACGAATTTAGATATTTCAGAAGAACGTTTAGCAAAAGAACTGAAATACAATAAACTCAATATCTTTCGTTGGGCTAAAATCGGATACTTGGTATTGGGTGGACTGTTGTTTATCTTAGGCTTTATCACCTTATCAAAAACGAATAAAAAATATCAACTACTCTACTGGATATTGTCGGCAGGGGTGTTATTGACATTTCATTACCATATGTATGGTATGGCATTGCGTTGGTATATTGGAGGATATGCTCCATGGTCTAACTCGTACGAAACAATGGTCTATGTAGCTTGGGCAACTGTATGTGCTGGATTGATGTTTATGCGTCGTTCCGCCCTTACTTTTGCATTGGCAACGCTTTTTGCAGGTGTTATTTTGTTTGTTTCGGGACTTAATTGGATGGATCCTCAAATTGGAACTTTAGTACCCGTACTCAAATCGCCTTGGTTAATGATTCACGTAGCCGTGATTGTTGCCGCTTATGGATTTTTTGGTATTAGCTTTCTGATTGGTATCATCAATCTATTGATGTTGGCGATTGGAAAAGGAGCAGCAGCAGGGTCTAAATTAAATCTACGTATCAAAGAGCTTTCTGCTGTAAATGAGATGTCTCTTTTAGCAGGTTTAGCCTTGATGACAATCGGTACATTTTTGGGTGCAGTATGGGCAAACGAATCGTGGGGACGTTATTGGGGCTGGGATCCAAAAGAGACTTGGGCACTTATCACGATGGTGGTGTATGCACTCGTTGTTCACCTACGTTTGGTTAAACGATATAATAATGTATGGGTATTTAATACAGCCTCTGTAGTAGCATTTGCATCTGTATTAATGACCTACTTTGGTGTGAATTTCTTTTTAAGCGGTATGCATTCGTATGGTGATAACGGTAATATTGGAGGTATATTTATATACCTTTACGCAGCGGCAGCAGCGGTTCTCTTTCTTGCCATAATTTCGTATCGAGGCTATAAAAAGAGGTGGAAATAATCGCTTAATATCGTTGTATTCAAAAAAAAGAATCAGTTAATTAATAATATATATAACAATTTAATCTAATTTTGTAACATGAGAACATTAAATCATTTTGGAATTCCAACAAGCGAAGACAAAGCAGGAGCTGTTTATAATGAAGGTTTGAGCGTTTGGCTCACAGACTTTAGTAAAAGTGCAAACAAAATTGAGTTTTTAAAATTCGAAGAAGGCTCATGTCTTCCTGAGATTATACAAACTACAGCGCACATTGCTTACGAAGTGCCATGTTTGGCAACTGCATTAGAGGGAGCAAATGTAATTTTTGGCCCAGCTGTATGCGACGAGAAGCTAACGATTGCATTTATCCTTGAAGAAGGTATCGCATTAGAATTAATGGAAATAAAAAAATAACAACTTATAATAAAGACTAAACACAATGGCAAAGAAATTTATTAATAATCCAGACAACATTACACCTGAATTATTAGAAGGTTACGTAATGGCATATAAAGATCAAGTAGCTTTAGCTGCAGAAAACGTAGTAGTACGTGCAAATGCAAAGGATACTGATAAAGTAGCAATTATCTCTTTAGGAGGTTCTGGACACGAGCCAGCTATCAGTGGTTTTGTAGGCGAAGGTATGCTTGACTGTTCTGTAGTAGGTGATGTATTTGCTGCTCCAGGTGCACAGCGTTTATTCCAAGCATTGCAGTTATTCAAGCGTGAAGCTGGAATTTTATTGGTTGTTTTAAATCACTCTGGTGATATTATGAGCGCAAACATGGCTTGTCAATTGGCAGCGCGTGTAGGCATCAACGTAAAACAAATCATCACACATGATGATATGAGTGCAGGTATTGGTGCAGCAAACGAAGACCGTCGTGGTTTAGCTGGTTGTGTACCAATGTACAAAATATTAGGTGCAGCAGCAGAAGAAGGTAAAAATATTGACGAGTTGATTGAGATCGGTGAGCGTTTCAACCAACACCTAGCAACTTTAGCAGTCGCTTCAGGTCTTTGTACGCATCCACAAAATGGAGCAACAATTAGCAATCTTCCTGATGGAATGATCGAAATTGGTATGGGTCAGCACGGCGAAGGTGGTGGTGGTCTTTCTGAATTAGTTTCGGCAGATGCTACAGCAGAAAAAATGGTTGATATCTTGATGCAACAAGTAAAACCAGTGGCTGGAGACAACGTAATGTTATACATTAACGGTATTGGCGCTACTACACACATGGAGTTAAGTATTGTGTACCGTAAAGCATACCAAATCTTAACAGAAGCAGGTATCAATGTAGTAGATGGTAAGATTGCAGAAATCTTAACTGTACAAGAGCAATCAGGTTTCCAATTGATCTTAGGCAAATTAGACGCAGATCATATTGACTATTTAAAAAACAAAAAATCAAACGCTCCTTACTGGACGTGTTTGGGTAAATAATTTAATATAAGGATGACAACATTAACAGTAGAAACATTTAAAGCGATGTTACGCAATGCTTTGACTAATATCAAAGCACGTGAAGATGAATTTTCACAATTAGATGCCGTTATTGGTGATGGTGACCATGGTCAAGCCATTGTTACAGCACTATCGGTAATTGTAGCAACAGCAGAGAAAGGCACTGAGTTTAAAACAATGCTTAACGATATGGGTTTTGATGTGATGCTTCAAGTAAGCGGATCAACAAGCACACTATTGGGCGCATTCTTTTTAGGAATGAGTGACAATGCTGCAGGAACTGAACTTGATGCAACAGCTGTAAAAGCAATGTTTGCAGGTGGTTTAGCGAACGTGCAAAAACAAACTAAAGCGCAAAAAGGCGACAAAACAATGATGGACTCTTTGATTCCAGCGATTGACGCAATGGAAGCTTGCACATCAGAAGATGTAAAAGAGGTACTTACAGCTGGTGCAGTAGCAGCAGAAGCAGGTGCTTTAGAGACTGTAGCAATGCAAGCAAACTTCGGACGTGCACGTAACTACGGTGAGCGTTCTGTAGGACATGCAGATTCAGGTGCAGCTTCATGGGCATGTATGTTGAGCTCTTTTGCTCAAGCAATTTAATTAACAACATTTTAATAAATATAATAGAGAATGGCAGATTTAGATGGCATTATTGCTAACAAAGACAAAGATTACGGTATTGGAGTTCCTGTTGCTAACCAAAACTTCTTTTTGAAGGGTTCAGACAATTTAGATTGGGGAATGAAAAACCGTTTGAGTCGTATTTTTAATCCTGAAACAGGTCGTGCAGTAATGCTTGCATTTGATCATGGATACATCATGGGCCCAACTTCTGGTTTAGAGCGTTTAGACCTATCAATCGTTCCATTGATTCCTTATGCAGATTCAATCATGTGTACACGTGGCGCATTGCGTGCTGTAGTACCTGCTGCAATGGACAAAGGTATCTGTTTACGTTATTCGGCTGGTTCGACTATGTTGACAGAACTAAACAACGAATGTACAATTGATATCAATGATGCAATTCGTATGAACGTATCAACAATGGCTGTTATGGTATCAATTGGTGGTACTTACGAAGCTAAAACAATTGAAAACCTTGTGCGTACTGCCGATATGGGTTACAAATATGGTATTCCATCAATGGGTGTAACAGCTGTAGGAACACAAATGGCGCGCGATGCTCGTTATTTTGCTTTAGCAGCGCGTGTATGTGCAGAGAATGGTGCTAACATCGTTAAAACATACTATACTGAAGATGATTTCGCGAAAGTAATTAACGCTTGCCCAGTGCCAATCGTTATTGCTGGAGGTAAGAAATTAGAAGAAAAAGCAGCGCTTGAGCTTTGCTACAAAGCAATCAACGAAGGTGCAGCTGGTGTAGATATGGGACGTAATGTATTCCAGAGCGCTAACCCAGTGGCTATGATCCAAGCAGTAAATGCAGTGGTTCATAAGAACTTCACACCAGACCAAGGTTTTGAAATGTTTAACGACCTTTCAAAATAAGCATACGCGCATGTAATTAAGTATTACATAACCGTTCAACTATAAAAAAGAGGCAAGTATCTGTATTATCCTTATCCATAGTGATGATTCGTCTTGCCTCTTTTTTGTATATAATAGCCTTTCAATAAACTTTTATAAAACACGATCATATTATGAAATTTGGAAATGTATTTCGTTTAAGCGCAGCCGCAGTAGCGCTATTAGTCTTAGTAGGTTGTCAACCTAAATCGGAAAAACTACTTTTAGGTGGTTCGGGATGGAAGAAAGTTGTTATCGTAGATAAAGACAGCAAGAAAATTGAGTGGGAACACGCATTGGAAGCTGGCGAAGAGTGTAACTCTGTAGAGTATACAGCAGATGGCAATATCCTTTATTCATACTCTAAAGGTGCAAAATTAATCACGAAAGACCACAAGGTAATCTGGGATATTGCAGCACCTAAAGGCGCAGAAATGCAAACAGCTAACATCCTTCCTAATGGCGATTTCTTACTTGCTTATGCAGGACATCCAGCAACTATTATGGAAGTTTCTAAAGAGGGAAAAGTCCTTTCAACAACTACATACGAAACAGGTATTGAATCACCACACTCACAATTCCGTCAAGTACGCAAAAACAGCCGTGGAAATTATATGATGCCTCTATTTGCAACTTCGGATGTACGTGAGATATCTCCAAAAGGCGAACTAATCAAAACTGTAAAAGTAGGTGGAACACCTTTTACTGCATTGGAGCTAAAGAATGGTAATTTTCTTGTAGCTTGTGGCGATGCACATGGTTATAAAGAGATTGATTTCGATACTGAAAAAGTTGTTCGTAATATTAAATCAAACGATATCGAAGGAGCTTCTCTATTTTTTGTAGCTGGTGTGCTACCAACAGCACAAGGTGGCGAATATGTATGCAACTGGCAAGGTCATGGTGGCGATGCTGATGCAAGTAAACTTCCACAGTTAATCGAAGTAGACAAGAACGGTAAAATGGTTTGGTCGTTAAACGATAACGCTACTTTTGGAATGATCTCTGCTATTAGTATTGCAGAATAAGATATAGCTTTATATAAAACCTTTGTCGAAGAGGTTTATACTAAAAAGAGACTGTTTTTGTAGCCATACAAAAACAGTCTCTTTTTTAGTATAAACTAATAAATCAGTGTGGCATACGCTGCTAGTTCCAGTTGTAAATGTGTACATTTGTAATCTAAAATCAATATCTTATGGATTTCTTTTTCCACTATAATAAAGACAGATTTAAACTATCAGACAATGCTATTTTATTATTAAAAGAGCATATGGAAGTTATGAATATTGAAAAGAATACAACCTTCTTAAATCAAGGAAGTATTAATACGCACGTCTATTTTGTTTCAAAAGGATTGATTCGTACTTGGTTTTTGAGAGATGCAAAAGAGTATATTTCGCATTTTTCTTTTGATGGAGACCTAGCAACCTTTCCGCTAGATGGGGAGCGCTATTCTCTTGTATCTTCCACTTCGATCGAAGATTCTGTGATACTTCGTATTTCAAAAGAGAAAATGGAATCCTTATTTGCTGAATCAACAGAATTAGCCTTGTGGGGATATAATTTAATGAAGGCACAGGTAAATTATGCGATGTCTGATTATTTAAATATTTTTTCAAGAGAGAAAAAGGAGATGTACAAAGTATTATTAACTAGACATCCAGATATCCTTCAGCGTATCTCTTTGAAAGATATTGCTGCCTATATAAACGTAACCCCATCCTCGTTGAGTCGCATCAGAGCCGAAGTGAAACTGTAATTAATATCAATTAACGGTATCATAAGTAGAAGTTGCCATATGGTAACTAATTTAAGATGTATACAATCTACCTTTGTGGTAAAATATAAATATCAACTTAAAAATATCAATATGAAATTCAATTTTTTAACAATAGCAGCATCATTGCTTCTATTGGCATCGTGTGCGGAAAAAGAACAGCGTGTGGCACAAGAGGCGCAACAATACAAACTGCTCGACATTAAAAAAGAAGACATTGCCCTAACAAGCAATTATTCAGCTTCTATACGTGGTCGTCAAGATATTAAAATCGTTCCGAGAGTTGACGGACATCTAACCAATGTAGCGATTACAGAAGGAAGTAAGGTAAAAGAGGGTGAAACACTTTTTATTATCGACCAAGTGCGTTATAAAGCAGATTTAGAGTCGGCAAAGGCATCTGTAGCCGTACAGAAAGCAGTTGTTGCAACCGCCAAACTAACACTTGACAGCAAACAAGCACTTTACAAAAAGAATATTGTATCTGAGTTCGAATTAATTTCGGCACAGAATGCGCTTAAAACAGCACAAGCACAGTTGATGCAGGCGCAAGCACAAGAGAATTCGGCTCAAAATAATCTTTCATTTACAGTGATTAAAAGTCCATCCGAAGGCGTAGTAGGTAAGCTGCCATACCGTAAGGGTGATTATGTAAGTCCAAACACACAAGATGGTTTAACAGTAGTGGCAGATAACTCTGAGATGTATGTCTATTTCTCGATGTCGGAGCGTCAAATCATGGATTTAGTTGCACAGTACGGAAGCATGGATTCGGCATTGGTAAACCTACCTAATATTAAATTGCGTTTGAGCAATCAAACAATCTATCCACACGAAGGTAAAATAGAGAGCATAAGTGGTATCGTTGATGCTTCTACAGGAGCTGTAAGCATTAGAGCCGCAGTGCCAAACGACGAGAGACTTTTACTGAGCGGAAGTTCGGGTAGCGTTATCGTACCACATATTCAGAACAATGCGATTGTGATTCCACAAGAGGCAACTTTTGAGATCCAAAATAAAGTATATGTTTACAGAGTGATTGATGGAGTTACGAAATCAACCATTGTAACTGTAGACAAGATTAACGACGGCAAACAATACATCGTAACAAGTGGATTGAACGAAGGAGAAACAATCATTGCCGAAGGTGCAGGTTTGGTTCAAGAGGGTATCACCGTTAAAAAGAAAGCATAAGCATTATGAATATAAGAACATTTATTGATCGCCCATTACTATCGTCGGTGATCTCCATATTTATAGTAATCATCGGACTTATCTCGTTGGCATCACTACCAGTCGAGAAATATCCAGATATAGCACCGCCAACCATTTCGGTATCGGCATCTTACCCAGGAGCAAGTTCAGAAACAATCCTGCGTAGTGTGGTAGCACCTTTAGAGGAGTCTATCAACGGTGTAGAGAATATGATTTACATGACTTCGTCTGCATCGAATAATGGTACAGCATGGATTCAAGTCTATTTTAAGCAAGGAACAAATACCGACATGGCAGCCGTAAACGTGCAAAACCGTGTGGCGCAAGCAAATGGATTGTTACCCTCAGAGGTTACCCGAATTGGTGTAACAACAGAGAAACAGCAACCCGGAATCTTACGTACACTAACCGTTGGTAGTCCGAATAATACGTACGACGAAATCTTTTTGAGTAACTACTTCATCAACACCTTAAGACCCGAGCTACTGCGTATTGCAGGTGTCGGAAAGGTAGAGATTTATGGTGGAACATACAGTCTGCGCATTTGGTTAAACCCAGAGGTTATGGCGCAACATAGTTTAGTGCCATCAGATATTACGCAAGTATTGAACGAGCAGAATATCGAAGCCGCAGTAGGATCTATTGGCGAAAGTGCAGACAATGTATTTCAGTACACCCTTAGATACTCGGGACGTAAATCTGAAGTATCAGATTTTGAGAACATGATTATTCGCACACTTAAGAGTGGCGAAGAGCTCAAACTTAAAGATGTAGCGCGTGTAGAACTTGGACTAGACCAATACAGTTACTCTACAGGTGTGAACGGTAGTGCCGGTGTTACTGGTGTGGTTTCTCAGATTGCAGGATCTAATGCAACAACCATCAACGTAGAGATCGATAAACTCCTAGCACGCATAGAGACTACATTGCCTCAAGATGTGAAAGTCATCACGATGGAGAATACGAACGACTTTCTTTATGCCTCGATTAAAGAGGTTGTGATAACACTTGTGTTGGCTATCCTGTTGGTACTGCTTGTAGTATATGTCTTTTTGCAAGATTTTAGAGCTACACTTATCCCAACGGTAGGTATCTTGGTTTCGTTGATCGGAACATTTGCCTTTATCAGCTTTGCAGGATTCTCGCTGAATCTGCTTACCCTCTTTGCACTGGTGCTGGTAATCGGTACGGTTGTAGATAACTCCATTGTCGTCGTTGAGGCGGTACAATCTCGATTCGATGCAGGCTATAAATCTGCCTATACAGCCACAGTAGATGCAATGAGCGGACTTACTGCTGCACTCTTTACCACTACGCTTGTGTTTATGGTAATCTTTATCCCTGTTTCTTTTATCAGTGGAACAAGTGGTGTGTTTTATCAGCAATTTGGATTAACAATGGCGGTTTCTGTAGGTATCTCATTTATTAGTGCCCTTACATTAAGCCCCGCATTGTGTGCCATTATATTGAAACCAAACCCCGAAGATGGCGAAGGAAACCCTTTTGCACGTCGTGTGCGAACAGCATACAATACATCATACAATGTATTACTGAAACGATACACAGGTGTTGCGATGATTTTTATTCGCAAGCAGTGGCTGGTATGGTCGAGTGTTGGGTTAACAGTTGCCCTCCTGCTATTTTTTATGAGTACAACCAAAACAGGTTTTGTGCCCGACGAAGATACAGGTACGGTTTATGTTGATATCAGTGCGCCAGCTGGATACTCTCTTGCCCAAACCGATAAGGTAGTGAAAGAGGTTTTGGAGGCTGTGAGTGCTATTCCAGCGATCGAAACGATTTCTAATGTAGGTGGATTTGGTCTTATCTCAGGTGGTGGATCCAATATGGGAACACTCTTTATCCAACTAAAACACTGGGACGATAGAAAAGGAGCCGAAAACAGTGTCAATGCTGTGATTGGAGAGATATACAAGCGTACAGCAAACATTAAATCTGCACAAATATATGCTTTAGCGCCTGGTATGATTCCAGGTTATGGTAATGGAGGATTTGAGTTTAGCGTACAAAATCGTAACGATGCTGATATAGCTTCATTCTACAATGTAACACAAAACTACTTGGCTAAGTTAAGAGAGCGTCCCGAAATTGGAGCTGCATTCTCGTCCTATAACATCAACTACCCGCAGTTTGTGGTAGATGTAGATGTATCAAGATGTAAGCAGATGGGCGTATCGCCTGCCACTGTTTTGTCCGAATTGGGCGCATATTATGGAGGTGCTTATGTATCGAACTTCAATAAATACTCAAAGGTTTACCGTGTAATGATTCAAGCAGACCCTAAATATAGAGACAGCGAACAATCAATAAACAACATCTTTATACGTATTGGAGACGAGATGGCACCTATCAATCAATTTGTAACCATCAAGAAAGAGTACAGCCCTTTATCGATCAATCGATTTAATATGTACAAAAACATTCCTGTAAATGGTAATTATGCTGCTGGATACAGTTCGGGTGATGCCATCAATGCGATTAAAGAGGTTGCTGCAACAGAGCTTCCGGTCGGATATGGTATTGACTTTGCAGGTATCGCACGTGAGCAGAGCCAAGGAGGTAACAATACAGCGATTGTGTTCTTAATCTGTATCCTGTTTGTTTACTTGGTGATGGTAGGGCTGTACGAAAGTCTGTTTATACCTTTCGCCGTAATCCTCTCTGTTCCTTTTGGATTGATGGGTAGCTTTATGTTTGCTAAACTATTTGGTGTAGAGAATAATATATACCTTCAGGTAGGTTTGATTATGCTTATTGGTCTGTTGGCTAAAACAGCAATTCTGCTTACCGAATACGCTACGCAATGTCGTGGAGCAGGTATGTCGCTTAAGCAATCTGCAATCTTTGCCGCTAAAACGCGTATGCGTCCGATCTTGATGACCTCGCTTACGATGGTATTTGGTATGTTACCCTTAGTATTTGCCTCAGGTGTTGGAGCAAATGGTAGTAGAACTATCGGTGTTGGAACAGTAGGAGGGATGCTTGTCGGAACACTTGCACTTCTTTTCGTTGTGCCAGCGTTGTTTATCTTTTTCCAATCGTTGCAAGAAAAGTTTAAACCAATCACCTTTACCGAGCCTACCGATCCGCTTATTATCAATGAGATGAAAGTAATTGCAGCGTATACAAAAAGAAAAAATGAAATCAATGAATAGAGTAATATTTATAGCAGCAGCCTCGATGTTATCATTGGGGAGCTGCTCACTATATAGAACATTCGAAGCGCCAGCCGTGCAAACAGAAAACATAGCTGGTGATGCTGTTAAATTACAAGATGCCTCGGCAGAGATTCCATCATGGAGAACTCTTTTTGCCGATCAGCACCTACAGGCATTAATTGAAAAGGGACTTGAGTCGAACAGCGATCTTCAGATTCTCCGACTCAAGATCGAGCAAGCAGAAGCAGCATTAACAGCCTCCAAACTTGCTTACCTACCATCGCTTGCTATTGCAGCCGAAGGTGGTGTGTCTAAGTTTAACGGATCTACGGCGCAAACCTATCACCTCCCGTTGGTTACACAATGGGAACTTGATCTTTTCGGTAAGATAAGAAACAGTAAGGAGCAGGCTAAATCAACTTTGTTGCAGAGCGCAGCGTACGAACAAATGGTGCAAACACAATTAGTAGCATCCATTGCGAATGGATACTACACGCTTGTGATGCTCGACGATCAATTACGCATTGTCCGCCAAACCATCGCCAACCTCAAAGAGAACTTAGCTGTTATAATCGAACTCAAAAAGGCTGGTATGCAGAGTGAAGCAGCCGTAAATCAAGCTACGGCTAACTACTTCAGCGTTCAAACTTCTGAAGAAGATTTGCAAAAGCAGCTCAAAATCGTGGAGAATAGCATCGCGCTATTGATAAACGAAACGCCTCATGCCATGCGAAGAAGCGCTTACAACGAGTGCACTGCACTAAATATTGAGCTGAAAGATAAAATCTCACTTACAGCATTGGCAAATCGTCCCGATGTTAAAGTAGCAGAGTATAACCTCCGCAGAGATTTCTATGGTGTAAACGTTGCACGTGCAGCCTTCTACCCATCTATATCATTGGGTGGTAGTGTAGGATGGACAAACAATGTGGGTGCCGTAGTGAATCCGGGCGAACTACTGCTCTCAGCAATCGGTTCGTTAACGCAACCAATCTTCAACAAAGGGGTAAACCGTGCCAACTTAAAGATAGCACACGCACAATACGATCAATCGCTCATCTCTTTCGAGAAAGCGCTCCTTGTTGCAGGTAACGAAGTAAACGATGCCCTCACCGAGTGCCAAAGTAGTGCCGCAAAACGCATCCTCCGAAAGCACCAAATCACAGCCAACGAGCAAGCCGTAGCCAATAGCATTGAGCTAATGAAGCACAGTTCGGCAACCTACCTAGAGGTGCTATTTGCTCAAAACGCACTGCTACAATCTCAACTTGAAGATGTTTCTGATTGGTTCGAGGGTGTAAGAGGGAGTGTTAATTTGTACAAGTCGCTAAGCGGTGGGGCAAATTGATTCGCTTTTA
>CAMQTD010000014.1 GCA_947036995.1 uncultured Parabacteroides sp. | reverse complement strand
AACTATCCAGCAAAAAACTATGCGCAGTTTATTGTGAATACAACATCGTTGCAGGATACCGAAAAGTTATTAGATGCTTATTCGGAACGCTATGCTAATTACTTCCCCAATGCCTATGTTCGATTCAAACAGTTAGATTATCAAACAACGTATGCGCCATTTGAGATACGCTTTTTTGGAACAGATATAGTAAAGCTCAAAGAAGCAGGCGATAATTTGGTCGAAGCATTACATGCCGTTGATGCATTAACTTGGATACACACCTCCTTTGATGCAGCACAACCATACGTAAAGATTGATCTTGATCCCGTACGATCGGCACAGCTGGGTGTAACGCATGCGATGCTCGCAACCGATATGGCACTAAATTACAGCGGATTATCGCTTGGCGAAGTGTGGGAAGATGATTATGCGCTACCCATACAGCTAAAGTCGGCAAATGCTACTAGGCATATTCAATTTGATGATATTGCGAATCAGTATATCGCTACGGGCATTCCTACGGTATCAGTTCCATTACGTCAGCTGGCTGATGTTACGCAAGCTTGGCAAGACGGACAAATAATGCGCATAAACGGATCAATAACAATGAGCGTTTTTGCAGGACTCAAACGTGGACATAGTGAGGGCGAAGCATTCGCTCAGATCAGACAGGTAATGGATAAACAAGTGATCCCCGAACTTCCCGAAGCTGTAAGGTATGCATACGGTGGTGCGTATGAATCGGACAAAGATATTATTATTCCGATTACCACGGGGGTATTGGGTGCATTGTGCATTGTGTTGCTCTTTCTGTTATTGAATTTCAAAAAGATAGCCATATCACTGGTTACACTCTTATCGCTCTTACTCTCGTTGATTGGAGTTGCTATCGGTTTGTGGGTTGCTGATATGGATATTAGTCTTACCGGTGTATTGGGTATTGTTAGTTTAATGGGTATTGCCGTGCGCAATGCGATTATAATGTTCGAACATGCCGAGAATTTGCGGATACGGCATGGTGCTACTGCGCGCCAAGCCGCTTACGAAGCTGGCAAACGTAGGATGTTACCCATATTTCTTACCTCAGCAACTACAGCAGTAGGTGTTATCCCCATGATACTTGGAGGTAATTCGTTATGGGCGCCTATGGGTATCGTTATATTATCAGGAACGATATCGTCTACACTGTTAATTGTAACCACACTACCTGTGGTTTATTGGAAACTCTTTAATAACAAATTGAAATGAAAATGAGACGTACGATATTATTTATAACACTGCTGGTGTATAGTGGATTCTGTGGAGATTTAATCTTTGCACAGGTCAAAACCCTCGAAGCGTATAAGCGCATGGCGATAGAAAACAGTGCCAAAACAAAGAATAGTGCATTAGATATAGAAGCTGCACAGCAACAAAAGAAAGCTGCATTTACTAAATACTTCCCTGATATAAATGCTTCGGGGATGATATTCAAAGCAAACGATCCATTGATTAATACAGGAATTCCTATTCCGCAAATCGGAGTGCTTCCGATCGAATTGATAGATGATGGATTGATTGCTACCATAACAGCACTGCAACCTGTTTTTGCAGGCGGACAAATTATCAACAGTAACAAACTAGCACAACTAGCCATTGATGCAGCCAAATTGCAAAATAACCTTTCAATCGAAGCGGTATTACAAAAGACTGAGCAATGCTATTGGCAGATTGTCTCCATTAAGGAGCACATAAAGAGTATTAACAGTATAGATACATTATTAGCGCGTATTCACGTGGATGTAAAGTTGGCGGTCGAAGTCGGTGTAGTTTCGACCAACGATTTATTAAAGGTCGAACTGCAACAGAATGAATTAGCCAGTAATCAATTAAAACTAGAGAATCTTTTGATTCTGGCAAAGATGGAGTTAGCACAACATGTTGGCATGCCGATGGATTCGGCAGCACAAGTGGATGTACGCTTTTTTGATCAAGCACGTGCTCCAACTACTACATACTATATAAATAACGAAGAGGCTTTAGCATATTTAAGTAGTTACAAATTATTGGAGAAGAGCGTAGAAGCTGCTAAAACTGAAACACGTTTGAAGCGGGGCGAATATTTGCCCAAAGTAGGAGTGGGGTATTCTTATACCAGCGAAGATATGATAAGCAAGCGCGCGAATCATGGTGTAGTATTTGCTTCAGTATCGATACCACTGAGCGGATGGTGGGAAGGTTCGCACGATATTAAGCGGAAAAAAATCAATGAGCGTAAAGTCGTGCACGAGAAAGAATATATTACAGGTCAGTTACAACTCAAAATGCAACAGGCATGGAATTCGCTTGTGGAGGCAGAGCAACAAATTTACTTGGCAGAGTCTGCCGTTAAACAGTCTGCCGAGAATTTGAAAATCAATAGAGACTATTATAATGCTGGGACTTCACAAATATCAGATCTACTTGATGCGCAATCTCTCCATAAGAATAACCTAAACCGCCTAATCAACACACAAATAAATTATAAATTAAAACTGAGCGAATATCTATTTGCAACAGGGCGGGTAGCTTAATTTTGTAATATACTAGCTCTATTTCAAGATAATAGGTTTGACATATTGTATATAATATATAGTCAACACAATCATTTTAATTGAAAATGAACCGTTCTACTAACGCCCTCTTTTTAATAAATGGCGTTATAGAAGCCGATAACTACGAAATTGAAAGAAAAAAAGGCTTTTTGGGTTAGGAGTAGTAGTGTTTTACCCAAAAGGTTACTACTTTCTTCCCTGAAGCTCGGTACTTTCAGTCGAAAAGGTTACTACCTTTTTGGTAAAAGGTCTGCATCTATCCGAAGAAAAGTCTGCATCTATTTCATAGAAAGCTGTAATGCGTTCGAAAACATCTCATATTATGCCTTAATTATCCTAGAAGTGCAATTATGATAGATGTTTTGATTCTGATAGAATGATTCTGTATTGAGCTGATTTGATAATAAAATGATCTTATTATTCTTTTATTATGTAAATAATAATGCAATATAGCTTTATTACATATAAATATGAAAAGGCTTAACTCCGCTGTAGTGCATTGTATTTTTCAAACTGACCCATAGGGCGGAATAAAGCTTGTACAGGGGTATTAGATTGCCATAATGTCAAAAAGTTATAGATGCCAAAAAGACAAATCCTCAGTAACGAATAGTTCGTTGCTGAGGATTTGTCTTTTTATGTATATTGGCGGAATCTTTTCCGCAGATCAATAGTTACCTTCCAAATAGTTTTGCCACTAAATCTTTACGTCCCATTTTGTCTAAGACTTTTGTGATTTGTTGGCGATACTCTTTTTGATACCAAAAGAAGAACTGACGTTGTGAGAGTTTCTGCTCTTTGGTTTGTGCGGTATATACTTTTTCGAGTGTATAGGGATGGAATCCGGTATAATACATTTCGGTAGATACAGTCATTGGCGTAGGCGTAAAATCTTGGATTTGTTCCAACTGAAACTGCAACCCTTTGGTGATAGCGGCAAGCTCTGCCATATCTTCGTCGGTGCAACCAGGATGGCTACTGATAAAGTAGGGGATGAGTTGTTGATTTAAGCCATTCTCTTTATTGATCTTATCGAACTGGGTTTTGAATTGCGTAAACTGTGCAAATGATGGTTTGCGCATATGTCCCAATACACGGTCGGAGGTGTGCTCTGGTGCTACCTTCAGGCGTCCCGAAACGTGGTTAACGATTAGCTCTTCGGTATATTTACGTGCCGATTTGTTGAGTTTATCGTCTGCATATCGGTTCAGCAGTAGGTCGTAACGCACACCGCTACCGATAAAGGATTTCTTAATCCCCGGCATACGGTCTACCGCACGGTATAGTTCTAGCATTGGTGTGTGATCTGCATTCAGATTCTTACATACCACGGGGGCAACGCATGATGGCTTTTTACATTTACGACAAATACTTTCGTCTTTACCACGCATCTGATACATATTCGCCGAAGGACCACCGAGGTCGCTCAAGTAACCCTTAAAGTCGGGCATTTCAGTAACGGCTTTCACCTCTTTCAGTATCGACTCCTTACTACGCGAGGCGATAAACTTTCCTTGATGTGCCGAGATGGTACAGAACGAGCAGCCGCCAAAGCATCCACGGTGGATGTTTACGGAGAATTTAATCATATCAAATGCCGAAATCACTTTGTTTTTATACTTCGGATGCGGCAAACGTGTGTAGGGAAGATCGTACGAAGCATCAATCTCAGGGGTTGTCATCGGGGGATAGGGGGGATTCACCACTACCTCTTTTTGACCTACCTGCTGTATGATGCGTGCAGCATCATATTTGTTAGACTCCTCTTCGATGTGTTTGAAGTTTTGCGCTTGCTTTAGCTTATCTTTCAAACATACCTCGTGGCTGAATAGGTTGATATCGGTTGCCTGTGCAGCTTCGCCCGTATGACTACCTTGTGCCGCTACATATACGGTTTGCGGAATGGTACGGATTTCGCTGAATGCCGTACCTGCTTGTAGTTGGTTTACAAGTTCTACGATTGGTTTCTCGCCCATACCGTAGATAAGCAAATCGGCATGGCTATCAATTAAGATACTAGGGCGCAGTTTGTCTAACCAATAATCATAGTGCGTAAGGCGGCGAAGGGATGCTTCGATACCACCAAGTACTACGGGTACATCGGGAAAGAGTCGTTTGAGTATCTCTGAATATACAATGCTAGGATAGTCGGGGCGCATACCTGCACGTTTGTCGGGCGTGTAAGCATCGTCGCTACGCAGGCGTTTGTTTGCCGTATAGTGATTAATCATCGAATCCATTGCACCAGGAGCTACACCGAAAAAGAGACGTGGACGTCCTAATTTGGTAAAGTCTCTCAAATCGTCTCGCCAATTGGGTTGCGGAACGATGGCTACACGCAATCCTTGCGCTTCGAGTATTCTGCCAATCACGGCAGCACCGAATGAGGGGTGATCTACGTAGGCATCACCACTGAATAGGATAACATCGAGTTCGTCCCATCCGCGTGCTTCTACCTCTTTCTTCGTAGTAGGTAACCAATCAGAAGGTCTATAGTTATGCATAACTTATTGAATTGTTTTTATTTAATTATTTTGTATTAGCGCTTAGTCTAATACGACGTTTAATATTTCTTGTAGGTAGGCACATGCAGTCTCTACCGTTGGCACATCTTTAATAATAATGGCACGTTTGTTATTTGCTGCTTTTAATTCGCAAATGCGTGGATGCCATTGTGCAAAACGAAGGAGTTTGTCAAACGCTTCACTTTGATAGTAGGGAGACTCTTCGTTTGCAATCAGGTGTAAACGCATACGTCCCTGTTTGAGCGATACCTTCTCTATACCCAACTGCTTGGCATGTTGACGTAGGCGCACAATGCGAATCAGCTCTTTACCCTGTGAAGGGATTGCACCGAAACGGTCTTTGAGTCGTTCGGTGAATTCTAGTATCTCACGTTCCTCTTCCATCTTATCTAACTCGCGGTAGATGGTGATTCGTTCAGAATCGTTCGGGATATAGGTTGACGGAAACAGTAATTCGAGATCACTCTCTACAAAGGTTTCGTTAACGAACTCATCGCCTGTATTGCGTATCGCATTTTCGCCCTCTTCGTTATAGAGTTGTGCAAACTCTTCGTTTTTAAGTTCTTGTACAGCTTCTTGCAGAATCTTTTGATAGGTCTCGTATCCTAAATCGGCAACAAAGCCACTCTGTTCGGCACCGAGCATATTCCCTGCACCGCGGATGTCGAGGTCTTGCATCGAGATATGTATTCCGCTGCCTAGCTCCGAGAAATTCTCTATGGCTTGCAAACGGCGGCGAGACTCTTGACTCAATGCGCTCAGTGGGGGCGAAAGGAGGTAACAGAACGCTTTGCGGTTGCTTCGTCCTACACGTCCACGTAGCTGATGGAGATCGCTCAATCCAAAGTTTTGCGCATTATTTATAATCATGGTGTTGGCGTTAGATACGTCAATACCCGATTCTATGATTGTTGTCGCTATCAATACATCGTATTCGTAATTTACAAAGTCGATGAGAATCTTCTCCAATGTCTCGGGATTCATCTGTCCGTGTCCTACGGCTATGCGTGCATCGGGTACTTCTCGTTTGATAAGTGCTTCGATCTCGTATATGTTTTGTACGCGGTTGTTTACGAAAAACACCTGTCCGTTGCGGCTCATTTCAAAGTTTATCGCTTCGCGGATAATATCTGGATTGAATCGAAGTACTTCTGTTTGCACAGGGTAGCGGTTGGGTGGTGGGGTTGTGATGCTTGACAGATCGCGCGCACCCATCAACGAAAACTGTAACGTTCGGGGGATAGGCGTTGCAGTCAGCGTAAGTGTATCTACGTTTACTTTCATTTGCTTTAGCTTCTCTTTGACCGAAACACCAAACTTTTGCTCTTCGTCTATAATCAATAAGCCGAGGTCTTTAAACTTAACATCTTTACTTACGATGCGGTGTGTACCGATAAGGATATCGATCTTACCCGCTTCGAGGTCTTTGAGTGTCTGTTTAATCTGCGCGGCAGAGCGTGCACGGCTTATATAGTCTATCGTACAAGGAAAATCTTTTAAGCGTGATTTGAACGATTGAAAGTGTTGGAATGCTAACACCGTAGTCGGTACTAATACCGCTACCTGCTTACTGTCGGCAACGGCTTTAAAGGCGGCACGCATGGCTACTTCGGTTTTACCGAAGCCTACATCGCCACAAACTAACCGATCCATCGGAAGATCGCGCTCCATATCACGCTTCACATCTGCTGTTGCTTTCATCTGGTCGGGGGTATCCTCGTAGATAAACGATGCTTCAAGCTCTTGTTGCATATAGCTGTCGGGGCTAAACGAGAAGCCTTTCTCCTCTTTACGCTTCGAATAAAGCATAATCAGATCACGTGCAATGTCTTTGACCTTCTTCTTGGTCTTCTCTTTCATCTTATCCCATGCGCCAGTGCCTAGTTTATTCAGGCGTGGCGGCTCGTTCTCTTTTCCTTTAAACTTAGAGAGCTTGTGTAGGGAGTGGATGCTTACGAAAATGATATCGCTTCCTTGGTATGTAAGTTTGATTACCTCTTGCATTTTACCATTCATCTCGGTACGGATCAATCCGCCAAACTGCCCCACACCGTGGTCGATATGTACAATGTAATCGCCTACGGTAAATTGATTCAACTCTTTGAGGGAGATGGTAATCTTTCCCGAACGCGCTTTGTCCGACTTTAAGTTGAATTTATGGAAACGGTCGAATAGTTGATGGTCGGTAAAGAGACAAACCTTCAGTTCGTCGTCCGTAAATCCTTGATGGATGGTTTTATCTACTGCCGTAAAAGGGATAATCTCCCCTCTATCTTCGAAGATTGCTTTAATCCGCGATGCCTGTTTTTCTACATCACTCAATATATAGAGCGTATAGCCATCGGCTAAGTAGCGGCGGAAAGAGTCACTAACAAGATCGAAGTTCTTATGAAAGATAGGCTGCGGCATTGTTTGAAACTCCAACGTAGCATGGGGCGTACCTAAAGCTTTATTCCCAACTTGCATACGGGTATACGAGAGCGCACTTTTTAAAAAGTGGCTACCTGTAATTAGTCTCGCCTGCATGGTAGAGGCATCAATAAAAGAGTCTTCGTCTCCTACGATAGGCTGCTCGTTGTAGATACTATCAATACGCTCCTTACACCACTCCATATCTGTAAACAGTAGGGAGGTGCTACTCGGAATGGATTCGATCAACGAACTAGTGGTGACGGTTGCACTACGCATCTCTGGAACAATGTAGATCGAATCTATTTTGGCTACAGAGAGCTGTGTCTCTATACTGAATGTACGGATGGTTTCTACCTCACTACCGAAGAAGTCGATACGGTAAGGTAGCTCATGCGAGAAGGAGTATACATCTAAGATACTTCCTCTCAAAGCGTACTGCCCAGGTTCGTATACGTAATCTACATTTTCGAATCCATAGGCATCCAATAGGTCTGAGACAAACATATTGTCGATCTGTTCGCCTACGCTAATCTTTAATGTCTTTTCGATCAAATCTGCTTGCGTAATAACCTTCTCGGCAAGTGCGTCGGGATAGGTTACAATCAGAAAAGGATTGTCGGGGTTTTGTAGTGCGCTTAACACCTCTGTTCGTAAAATCTCGTTTGCCGGATCAATATGCCCATACTTAATGGCACGGCGATAGGCAGAGGGGAAGAAGTAAACAGCGTCACTATTGGTAGTCTGCATCAAGTCGTGATACAGATAACCTGCATCTTCGGCATCGTTAGCCACACATAAATAACCCTGCTTTCGTTTCGTAAAAAGCGAAGCAACGGTCATGGCAAGTGCAGAGCCATGCAGCCCTTGCAGTAAAATATTCTGGATATTTTTCTTCTCTAATAGTTTTGTAAGAGCGGATAACTGCTTATGTGCAGCGTAAACCTCTAATAAATCAGCAATTTTCAATGTCTTATTTATCAATAGTTATAAGTGCAAAGGTACAATTTAGATAAGGTATATGCTTGTAATCTTTCTTAAATATCAAAAAAAAAGAGTCTATATGCAACTCTATGCTGTATGATGTGTGCTAAATAAACTAAAACTATTATCTTTGACAGTGTAAAATTGTTTAGTAAAGAGAACGATTAAGTATTTCAAATAATAAAGACATGTCAGAAAGCATTGTAATTATTCCTACTTATAATGAGAAGGAAAATATAGAAAATATTATTCGTGCAGTATTTGCACTGCCTATTTCTTTTGATATAATTGTTATCGATGACGGTTCGCCCGATTATACGGCTAATATCGTAAAGGCGCTTCAGCCCGAATTTAGCAATCGGTTGTTTATTCTAGAACGTGCAGGAAAACAGGGCTTAGGTACCGCTTATATTGCAGGGTTTAAATGGGCGCTAAACCGATCGTATAATTATATTATAGAGATGGATGCCGATTTCTCTCACAATCCGAAAGATCTTGTGCCGCTGTACGAAGCTTGTGCCGTACAGGGAGGTGATGTTTCGATTGGCTCACGTTATAGCTCGGGGGTTAATGTGGTTAATTGGCCGCTTAGTCGCGTGTTGATGTCGTACTTTGCATCGGTATATGTTCGCTTTGTAACAGGAATGAAGGTTGCAGATACTACCGCTGGTTTTAAATGCTACCGGCGTGAAGTGCTTGAAACCATCGCGCTTGATGAGATACGCTTTAAAGGCTATGCCTTCCAGATAGAGATGAAGTTTACGGCATATAAATGTGGCTTTAAGCTTGTCGAAGTGCCTATTATCTTTATAAATCGTGTACTCGGGACATCAAAAATGGATGGTTCTATCTTTGGAGAGGCTCTTTTTGGTGTACTAAAGCTTAAACTATCGAGCATCTTTAAAAAGTTTCCTCAGAAAAAATCAACCCCAACATTAAATCAATAAAAACGAATGAAAAAGATATTAATAAAAGAAGCTACGCTAATCAATGAAGGGCGTACCTATGTAGCTTCTGTTCTAATCGAAAATGATAAGATTGCTGCAATCTACGAAGGTGCTGTTCCGTCTCAACTCGAAGCCGATGCCGAGGTTATTGATGCCAGAGGGCAATGGCTTATGCCGGGTGTAATTGACGATCAAGTCCATTTTCGTGATCCAGGACTTACGCATAAAGGGGATATAGCAACCGAAAGTCGTGCCGCTGTAGCAGGGGGTGTAACTACGTTTATGGATATGCCCAATACCAATCCGCAAACAACAACCCTCGAAGCATTAGATGCAAAGTTTAAACGCGGTGCAGAGGCTTCTGTGGCTAATTATTCGTTTTTCTTTGGCGGTACAAACGATAATATGAATGAGATTAAGAAACTTGATCGTAGCCGTGTACCAGGATTAAAACTATTCTTAGGCTCATCAACGGGTAATATGTTAGTGAATAACAGCCATACACTCGAAGATATATTTACCGAATCAGGTATGCTAATTGCAATTCATGCCGAGAAAGAGGAGGTTATTAAGCGTAATATAGCCCATTATACAGGTTTGTATGGTGAGGATCTTGATATCTCTTATCATGCAAAGATTAGAAGTAACGAAGCTTGTTACACTTGCTCTGCCGAAGCTGCTGCATTGGCAGATCGCACAGGTGCACGCCTGCACATCCTTCACCTCTCTACAGCAGAAGAGTTGAGCCTATTGGATGGTAAGAAGCCTTTAAAAGATAAAAAAATTACAGGAGAGGTTTGTGTACATCATTTATGGTTTACCGATCAAGATTATGCTACGTATGGCAATCGAATTAAATGGAATCCTGCAATTAAATCGGTTGCAGACCGTGATGCACTAATTGCTGCGATTAATGATAATCGCTTAGATATCGTAGCAACAGACCATGCACCACACCTCTTATCAGAAAAAGAGGGTAGTTGCCTAAAAGCTGCTTCGGGCGGACCACTTATTCAACACTCACTTGTTGCCATGCTCGAATTGGCTCAAAAAGGGAACTTTACTGTAGAGAAAGTTGTAGAGAAGATGGCACACCACCCAGCCGAATTATTTCGCATTGATAAAAGAGGGTACATTCGTACAGGCTATTATGCCGATCTGGTACTCGTAGATCCAGCTTCAACATGGACCGTGTCAAAAGCAAATATTCTATATAAATGTGGATGGGCACCATTTGAAGGATTTAATTTTTCACATCGTATTGATAAGACCTTTGTGAACGGAAAACTAGCATACAGTAATGGTAAAGTAGATGAAACCGTGCGAGGCATGGAAGTTGTTTACTGTCAATAGTTACATTATTGTTAATATAATATCAATTTATTCAAAACAAATTTAAGTCGGTAACACGATTTTCAAAATATAAACTTGTACATTTGTAGAGTGAATGGTGTAAAAGCCGCTCACTCTATTCGTATAAATAACAAATAAAAAAATAAAGACCCATGAATAACTGGTTTGAGTGCAAAGTAAGCTATATGAAGATGATTGAGAATGGTATGCAAAAGAAAGTAACAGAGCCATATTTGGTGGATGCACTCTCTTTTACGGAAGCCGAAGCTCGTATTACAGAAGAGATGAAGCCTTATATCACAGGTGATTTTACTGTAACTGACATTAAGCGTGCACGTCTTTCTGAATTGTTCTTCAACGAAAATGGAGATAGATTCTATAAGGTTAAAGTCTATTTTATCACATTAGATGAGAAGAGTGGTGCCGAAAAGAAAACTGCCGTACAAATGCTTGCACAAGCATCAGACCTTAAAGAGGCGATTGCTGTATTAGAAGAGGGCATGAAAGGTACAATGGCAGATTATACAATTGGCGCTGTTGCTGAAACAATGATTATGGATGTATTCCCATTCTCATTGGGTGATGATAAGGCAGAAAAAAGTCCGGAAGAAAAAATTGCTGAAGGATTGTCGTGAGTATAGCCTCAAATATACATGCAGTACAACTAACCTTACCGAAACATGTAAAGTTAGTTGCTGTTTCGAAATTTCATCCTGTTGAGGCGCTTGTTGAGGCGTATGATGCTGGTATGCGTGTGTTTGGAGAGAGTAAAGCACAAGAGATTGTAGGTAAATACGAAGTGTTACCCAAAGATATTGAGTGGCATTTTATTGGGCATCTACAAACCAATAAAGTAAAATACATCGCTCCTTTTATCCACACGATACAAAGTGTTGATTCGTTCAGACTCTTACAAGAGATAAACAAACAAGCTGTACAAAATAATCGCGTGATTCAAGTGATGCTTCAGATTCATATTGCAACGGAAGAGACTAAATATGGATTTGACTCGTCCGAATGTGAAACGCTTTTAGCGAGCAGTGATTTTGCCTCATTTAAAAACATTACTGTTTGTGGATTGATGGGAATGGCAACCAATACATCAGACGAAGTACAGGTTGAGCGTGAATTTAATACACTGCATGATCTCTTTAATAAGATCAAAGCAGCCAATTTTCAAGACGATACAAATTTCTCAGCGTTATCAATGGGCATGAGCGACGATTACCTTTTGGCTGTAGCCTGTGGTAGCACGGTAGTGCGTGTAGGTAGTCGCCTTTTTGGAAATAGATAACATTGTTAAACCAATATACATCAAATTATGATTGATTTAAAAACTAAATATGCAGGTTTAAGCCTGCGAAATCCTATAATTGTTGGTAGTTCGGGACTAACCAATAATGTAACACGTATGAAAGAGTACGAAAAAGCAGGTGCAGGTGCCGTAGTGCTTAAATCTTTGTTTGAAGAGCAAATAGAGATCAACGCAGGGCAGATGCTAGACAGTTCTGATTATCCTGAAGCAGCAGACTACATAGATGGATATGCTAAGGCGAACCTAATTAGTGATTACATTCAGTTAATTAAAGATGCTAAAACTCAGCTTTCTATCCCCGTGATAGCAAGTATCAACTGTTACAAGCCTGGTTCGTGGATTGAATTTGCAAAACAAATTGAAGCTGCAGGTGCCGACGCTTTAGAGGTTAATATCTCGTTTATGGAGACTGATGTAAATCAACTGCATGTACACGTCGAGGATCTATGTATTAATATTCTTACGCAGATTAAAGCAGCTGTAGCACTACCAATCATCATTAAGATAGGTAAGAACTATGCAAATATACCTGCATTGGTTACAGCGCTAAAGGCTAATGGAGCAGCAGCGGTTGTGATGTTTAATCGTTTTTATCAACCAGATATAGATATTAATACATTACAATTATCATCGGCTAATGTGTTTAGTAGTCATTCTGATTTAAGCGATACACTTCGATGGAGTGCCATTGTATCGGGCAAAGTGCCTGGTGTATGTTTAGCTGCATCTACAGGTGTGCATGATTGGGAAGATTTGATTAAATGTTTATTGGCAGGTGTTTCGGCAGTACAGTTATGCAGTACACTTTATACACATGGTAGTGAGGTAATCTCGCAAATGTTGGTTTGCTTGGAGGAGTGGATGTCTCAATCAGGTTTGAAAACAATCGAAGAGGTTAGAGGTAAACTTAATTTAGCAAATATAGCGAATCCTTCAATGTATGAGCGTTCTCAATTTATGAAATACTTTTCGAACAGAGATTAATCTATTGTAGATACTTTCTTTCATAATTATATACGGTTGCTACCTTTACCATTTTTGGTGGAGGTAGCAATTTTAGTTTAATATAGACCCGATATAGTCTAAATACGTAATAATTTTAATTATATTTGTTGGAGTATTCATATAGAGAAGCCGTACAATAGCTTAATCTCTTATTAGCAATGCTACACTATACTAACCGCATCAATACAATAAATAAACAGCATATGGATAAATTAGAAATGTATCAGCAAGCAGCAGACTATATTAAACAGCGCATTACCTCTACACCACGTACCGCCATCGTACTGGGTAGTGGATTGGGAGGCTTAGCAAATGAAATAACAGACCCAATTGTAATACCATACGCCGAGATACCTCACTTTATGAACTCCACAGCTACAGGACATAAGGGGAATTTGATTTGTGGTACGCTGGGGGGCACATGTGTTATTGCTATGCAAGGGCGCTTTCATTTTTACGAAGGCTACACCATGGAGCAAGTTACATTCCCTATACGTGTGATGAAGCTTTTAGGTGTGGAGCATCTCTTTGTTTCAAATGCAGCAGGGGGTATCAATAACACGTTTAAAGTTGGCGACTTAATGTTGATTACCGATCATATCAATATGATGCCAAATCCGTTGATTGGAAAGAATCTAGACTACTTCGGTACACGCTTCCCCGATATGACACGTGCATACGATCGTGAATTACTTAGTTTGGCGGAACGTATAGCAACGCAACACGCTATAGCATTGAAAAAAGGTGTGTATGTGGGATTAACAGGTCCAACATTCGAAACCCCTGCCGAATATGCATTCTACGGCAAAGGAGGAGGAGATGCCATCGGCATGAGCACTGTACCCGAAGTAATTGTAGCCCGTCACTGTGGTTTACGTGTATTTGGTATTTCAGTAATCACAAATGAAGGGTATCACTTTGCCGACGATTTTGTAAATGATGGTGCACATGTAATCGAGGCAGCAAATGTGGCAGCTGGTAAGATGAGCAGTTTGATTAAGGGGATACTTGGAGAAATTTAAGCAAAACAGCACTGATATTATTCGCTTGTAATCAAAAAAGAATCGCCCCTAGGTAACTTTCTAGAAAGAAAGCTACCTAGGGGCGATTCAATATAATATATTACGGTCTTCGTACCTTTTATTTTACTTCTCTAACGATTTCCATTCCTTTTTGGATTGCCAATTCATTCATAGGAATGAGTTTATGGTGTCTCTCAGGAAGGGATTTTTTAAGACCAAGCAATACATTCTCTAGCTTAACTAGTGGGACGATTTTAAGCAATCCACCTAAGATAATCATATTGAATGCTTTCTCGTTTTTCATCTCCGTAGCTGTATCCATTGCATCTACGCGATATACACTGATATCTGTGCGTTTGATTGGGTTGTGGATACCATATCCGTCATAAATTAAGATACCGCCAGGTTTTACCTTCTCTTCAAACTTATCCATTGATGGTTGGTTTAAAATGATGGCGATATCAAATTCGTTTAAGATAGGAGAGCTGATCATTTCGTCGCTCAATATTACTGTTACATTGGCTGTACCTCCGCGTTGTTCTGGTCCATAAGAGGGCATCCAACTTACTTCTTTGCCTTCCATTAAGCCAGAATAAGCTAGAATCTTTCCCATAGACAATACGCCCTGTCCGCCAAAACCTGCTATAATAATTTCGTGTTTCATCGTCTGTTCCTTCTTGTTTTAGTCAATGTTTTTTAAATCACCAAGCGGGTAGAATGGGAACATATTTTCCTCCATCCATTTGTTGGCTTTTGATGGTGTCATTTTCCAGCCCGAAGCACAAGCTGAAACAACCTCTACAACTGAAGTACCTTTGCCTGCCATTGAGTTTTCAAAGGCTTTGCGAAGCATCTTCTTTGTTTTACGAACAGCTGCTACACTTTGTACACTTTGGCGTGTTACCAAGCAAGTACCTTCTAACTGCGCCAATAAGTTAGAGATCTTCAATGGGTGACCATTTAACTCTACATTACGACCATAAGGACATGTTGCGGTAGCCATACCAACAAGTGTAGTAGGAGCCATTTGTCCACCTGTCATTCCGTAGATACCGTTGTTAACGAATACGATAACAATGTTTTCGCCACGGTTAGCTGCGTGGATGGTTTCTGCTGTACCAATAGCGGCTAAGTCGCCATCTCCTTGATACGTAAACACCATTCTGTCTGGATTTAAGCGTTTGATTGCTGTTGCAAGTGCTGGTGCTCTACCGTGTGCAGCCTCTTCCCAATCAATATCTAAGTAGTTATATGCAAATACAGCACAACCTACAGGGGCTACTCCAATGGTTTTCTCTTCCATGCCCATCTCGTCTATCACTTCGGCAATTAGTTTGTGAATTACACCGTGGCTACATCCTGGACAGTAGTGCATGGCATTGTCGTTCATCAAACGGGGTTTGGTATAAACCAAATTCTCTGGTTTAATTATATCGTTGATATCCATAAATTCTTTTTTGTTACATTAAAAACTTCATCACATATTGAGTGAAGCGGATACATACCGCAGCACCTCCACAGTACCAAAATACAGTTCTATCATCTATTGCAAAATAACTAACGCCTGCTGCAACAGCTAATATTAAGAATATAAGCGTTAAGATGTTGTTTATTTTATCTTGAGTCATTTGAATCGTATGTTTGGTTTTAGAATAATTTCTCTTTCAAAGCAGCTAAAATTTCGTCTGGTGTATATACAATACCACCTAAGCGACCAAAATGCTCTACTTTTACTTTGCCGTTTACTGCCAAGCGTACATCTTCTACCATCTGACCTGCATTAAGCTCTACAGAAAGCATTCCTTTTACCTGATCGGCATATGCAGCAATTACTTTTGTTGGGAATGGCCAAAGTGTGATAGGACGTAATAAACCAAGTTTGATACCCTCTGCACGCGCCATCTCTACTGCTTTCTGACAGATACGAGCCGAAGAACCGAAAGCTACCAATAGGTATTCTGCGTCTGCACACTCTATTTCTTGGTAACGAACTTCGTTCTCTTCAATTCTTTTGTATGTTGCTTGGAAACGAAGGTTGTTAGCTTCCATTACGGCTGCATCTAATTCTAAAGATGTAATAACGTTGCTTTTACGACCTTTAGTTTTTCCACGTGCTGCCCAAGGTGAATCGCGTAGAATCTCCTCTTCCGTTTTGCGTGGACGTTGCTCTGGTAGTACAACTTTTTCCATCATCTGACCGATGATACCATCAGCTAAAATCATAGCTGGCGTGTTGTATTTGAATGATAGGTCTAATCCTAAACCTACAAAGTCTGCCATCTCTTGTACAGATGCAGGGGCAAGGGCTATCAAACGGTAATCACCGTGTCCACCACCTTTAACGGTTTGGAAATAGTCTGCCTGACTTGGCTGGATAGTTCCAAGACCTGGACCACCGCGCATAACGTTTACGATCAAACAAGGTAGTTCAGCACCTGCAAGGTACGAAATACCTTCGAGTTTTAAACTGATACCAGGACTTGAAGATGAAGTCATTACACATTTACCTGTTCCAGCTCCACCATATACCATATTAATGGCGGCAATTTCGCTTTCAGCTTGTAGTACTACCATACCTGTTGTTTCCCATGGTTTCTCGACCATAAGTGTCTCCATAATCTCAGACTGTGGAGTGATAGGATAACCAAAATATCCATCTACACCGTAGCGTATTGCTGCGTATGCGATGGCTTCGTTACCTTTCATTAATTTTACTTCTTCTGCCATATTTTTTATATGATATCGTTTTTTACAATTTAACTTTATAGATTGATAAGCATCCATCCGGACATATATATCCACAGCTTGCACAACCAATGCATGCGTCTGCATCTTTCATATATACGAAATGATAACCTTTATTGTTTACCTCACGTGGGTGTAGTTCTAATACCTTTGTTGGACATGCTTCAACACATAGGTTGCAGCCTTTGCAACGTTCTGTATTAACAACCACTGTTCCTTTTATTTTCGCCATATTATAAATTAATTTTAAGTCAATATTTAAGATGCTTCTTTCGAATGATATTCGTTAAAGCGCCCAAAGTTACATAATTCTTTCAATAAAAAGCAAAGAGTTACTTATAAAAATGATTATTACTGATTTGTAAGCAAAAAGAACTGTTTTTATAACAAATCAATATCCTTTTGATACTGAATATAACATTATAATCATTTAATGCTGCTACTTTACAATTGGAAGTCCGTAGGATAGGAATATGTTTTCGACCATTTTAATGGATTCGGGGGTAGGAGTGGGCGTATCTTTTAATTGATATTTCTTCCCTAATTCTTCCCATTTATTTGTTCCCATCTGGTGAAATGGGAGGATGTCGACGCGTTTTACTACCTTAAATTGCGAAACAAACTTGGCCCATTGATGTAAATCGGCTTCATCGTCGCTGTAACCGGGTACAACTACGTAACGTATCCATGCAGGTTTGTTAATTGTTTCGAGGTACGCAATAAAGCGCAAGGTATTATCAAGAGAGACAGAAGTAAGTGTTTTGTATTTAACGGGGTCGATATGTTTGATATCGAGTAGTACAAGGTCGGTTTGTTCTAATACAAGTTTTGTTTTATCGTTTAGTATAAAACCAGAGGTATCAAGGGCAGTATGTATATTGGCCTCCTTGCATAGTTTAAAGAGTTCGAGCACAAACTCTGGCTGTAAAAGAGGTTCGCCACCAGATACGGTTACACCGCCCGAACGAATAAAGCCTTTTACTTTAGCAACTTCATTAAATGCCTCTTGGGGGGATAGTGTTTTGTTTCGGCTACTAGTGCTCCATGTATCTGTGTTATGACAATAGAGGCAGCGCAAGGGGCAACCCTGCATAAAAAGAACAAAACGAATGCCGGGACCATCTTTAGTGCCAAAAGATTCAAAAGAGTGAACGTGTCCTTTTGTTTCCATAACGCTTGATTATTTTATTAATGTGACTAAAAACAGAAAAAGGATGTTGTTTTTCTGAGAAACAACATCCTTTTTACTTTTACAATATCATTGCATTTATTTATGCTGCATTCAATTAGAATTTAGCTGAAATAGTTCTGCTGATAACATCCA
Source organism: uncultured Parabacteroides sp. (assembly GCA_947036995.1). GTDB lineage: Bacteria > Bacteroidota > Bacteroidia > Bacteroidales > Tannerellaceae > CAMQTD01. Next base: position 7,842 of record CAMQTD010000014.1, on the reverse strand, counting down.
TTTGTTGCTCTTTAGTAAGCTTCACAAAGTTTACAGCGTAACCCGATACACGGATTGTAAGCTGTGGATAGTTTTCAGGGTGTGCCATAGCATCTTCAAGTAGTGCACGGTCAAATACGTTAACGTTCAGGTGTTGACCTGTTTGGTTAAAGTAACCGTCCATAAGTGATACTAAGTTATCTTTTTTCTCGTCTGCGCTCTTTCCTAATGTGTCTGGAGTGATAGCAAATGTATATGAAATACCATCGCTAGCATGCTCAAAAGGAAGTTTTGCTACAGAAGCAAGTGATGCTACTGCACCATTTGTGTCACGTCCGTGCATTGGGTTAGCACCAGGACCGAATGGAGCACCTCCACGGCGACCGTCTGGTGTGTTACCTGTTTTCTTACCATATACAACGTTAGATGTAATTGTTAAGATCGATTGCGTTGGAATTGCATCGCGGTACATCTTGTGTGAACGGATTTTGTTCATAAAGTTCTCAACCAACTGAACAGCATATTGATCTGTTGTATCGTCGTTGTTACCGTATGGTACATAATCTTCTTCAACAACATAGTCTACAGCAAAACCATCTTCGTCGCGTACTACACGTACTTTACCAGCTTTGATAGCTGCAAATGAGTCAGCAACAATAGAAAGACCTGCAATACCGAATGCTTGTGTACGACGTACTTCAACATCATGAAGAGCCATCTCTAATGCTTCGTAAGAGTATTTATCGTGCATGTAGTGAATGATGTTCAAAGACTTAACATAAGTCATTGCCAACCAATCCAATACTTTGTCATATTTGTTCCATACTTCGTCAAACTCAAGGTATTCGCCCTTAATTGGTTCAAATATCTCTGGCGTAACTTGTACTTTAGAACGCTCATCTCTACCACCGTTAATTGTGTAAAGTAGTGCCTTAGGTAAGTTAGCGCGCGCTCCGAAGAACTGCATCTGCTTACCAATAGTCATTGGAGATACACAACAAGCGATACCATAATCGTCTCCTAGGACTGGTTTCATCAAATCGTCGTTCTCATATTGTAGAGAAGATGTATCGATAGAAACTTTAGCGCAATAGCGTTTCCATGTTTGTGGAAGGTTATCACTCCATAGAACTGTTAAGTTTGGCTCAGGTGATGGTCCGATGTTATATAATGTGTGAAGAATACGGAAACTGTTCTTAGTTACCATTGTTACACCAGCATTTGTCATACCACCGATAGACTCAGTTACCCAAACAGGATCACCAGAGAAAAGTGCATCATACTCTGGAGTTCTAAGGTAACGAACCAAACGAAGCTTCATTACGAAGTGGTCCATCATCTCTTGTGCCTCAGACTCTGTGATTACGCCATTTTTGATGTCACGCTCAACATATATATCAAGGAATGTAGATACACGCCCTAAACTCATTGCTGCACCATTTTGATCTTTGATAGCTGCAAGGTATGCGAAATATGTCCATTGAGTTGCCTCAAGTGCGTTAGTTGCAGGTTTAGAGATGTCAAAACCATAGCTGGCTGCCATCTTTTTCAATGCTTTAAGTGCACGTACTTGTAAAGTCATCTCTTCACGCATACGGATCAATGCTTCTGTCATCTCATCAGGATCACAAGCATTAAAACGTGATTGACGTTTTTCAATCAGGTGATCTACACCATAAAGAGCTACACGACGGTAGTCACCAATGATACGACCACGACCATAAGCGTCTGGAAGACCAGTGATAATTGCACTACTACGTGCTTTTTTGATTGTATCGGTATAAGCAGCAAACACACCTTCGTTATGAGTGGTACGGTACTTGCTGAAAATTTCGTGTGTGATTGGATCAATCTTGTAGCCATAAGCCTCAAGACCTTGCTCAACCATGCGAAGACCTCCATTAGGGAAGATACCTCTTTTAAGTGGCTTGTCTGTTTGAAGACCAACAATCTTTTCTAAATCTTGATTGATGTATCCTGCGCCATAAGCGTCAATTTGCGAAGGGATTCTTGTTTCAGCATCGTAAATGCCTTTTGCTCTCTCTTCCTTGAACATTCCGCTCAACTGATCCCACAGTTGGTTTGTTGCATCGGTAGCAGGAGCTAAAAATGATTCGTCACCAGTATAAGGTGTGTAATTAGACATGATAAAGTCTGTAACATTTATCTCTTCTAACCATTTACCCTCTTTAAAACCTTTGTATGCTTCCATAATTTATGTTTTTTTGCTTTTCAGCTTTGTGAAATTAAACAATAGATAACCTAAACACATCTTAGACACATCAAAGATATGTTCTAAAACATGACAAAGGTAGTGTTTTTTTTAATTGTAATCATTACAAACTGGCAATTATTTATCAAAGATTATGATAAATTCTTTGTCCTTATTGGGTCGAAAAAAGCAAAATAGTTTGTACGTTTGTATAATCAAATAAATACATCAATATGCAAATATTTTACACCCCTGATATTCAAACGAATCTAGAACTTCCGAGTGACGAAGCACAGCATTGTGTACGTGTACTTCGCTTAACTGAAGACGATGAAATACTATTAACAGATGGTAAAGGCTTTTTTTATAAGGCTGCCATTACACAAGCGCATCCAAAACATTGCTTTGTGCAACTTACCGAAACCATTGCACAACCTGCAATTTGGGACTTTAACTTACATATAGCCGTAGCACCTACTAAAAATATGGATCGCATGGAGTGGTTTGTCGAAAAGGCTACCGAAATAGGAATTAATGCAATCACTTGTTTGAATACTCGTTGTTCGGAACGTAAAGAGATTAAAACTGCACGCCTCGAAAAGATTTTAGTTTCGGCAATGAAACAGTCTCAAAAAGCGACTTTACCTATATTAAGTGGAATGACTCCATTTAAAACATTAATAAATACCCCTTTTGATGGACGAAAATTTATCGCTCATTGCAACACAGGGGAGGAGCTAGGAGAGAAGCTTTTAATAAAAGAACGCTATAATAAAGGAGAGGATGTTTTGATATTAATTGGCCCTGAAGGAGATTTTAGTCCCGAAGAAGTAGCACTTGCTTTGGCGCAAGGTTTTGAACCAATATCTTTAGGTAATAGTAGACTAAGAACTGAAACTGCCGCATTGGTGGCTTGCCATACGGTGCATGTGCTGAATCAATAAATAAAAGCATTTACCGAGTCTTGGGTGAAATAGACAGTGTATGTCCCTTGATAGACACCGTCTGTTAGCGGACATACACTGTCTATTTCACCCAAGACTAGTGTCTATTTTCGCACTTAAAATCAGCGCTTACAATGATGTTCCGATCCGTATAAATGAAGGATAATATAGCGTATAATACATGCCACAACGGGTCAAATCGCGTTTAATCCTTCAGCTGTATCTTTTTAATTGATAGCGTCTTACGCTGAAGGATGAATTGCACTGCAAGCAAAGTACTCAAAATGCGGCATCACATGATACCATTCGTCCCTAAATGCCAAAATCAGCTACCAAAAATAGTATCTGTTCGCCAATTACTGAAGGCAGATCAATATGTGACTATTTATTCATCCTTCAGCGCAAATTACTGTATTGTAGTAATATACAGCTGAAGGATTAAACGCGATTTGACCCATTGGGGCGTCTGTTTTACTGATAAAAGAAGCCATACTACTACTACTTTATCAGCACTAAAAAGCCGCATACTTTTTATCCATCTCCCGCAATGTTTCAGTCCATAAAGTTCGCGGTTTTTGCACGTAAACATCACGGTTTCTAAGTAGAAGCATTGCGGCTTTTGTCGCGAGCTGAACGATCTTTGCATATTCTATAGGAAATAAATTAAAGTATTTTGATGCGCTGCATCAGAGAGTAAAAAGTCGGGGATAATATCATATTATCCCCGACTAACCAATTACAAACCTACATTTAAGAAGTAAAAAACAGTCTTACTCAAAATATCATCTAAATCAAAAGTTGCTCAAATCATCAAGTTTAGTTTGTAATGTTATCCAAGTAACAAGCAGCTAGAATGATTGTTGTTTGATATTTGGCTGATGAGATGTATAAACGATTTAGTTATGCTTAAATATGCAATATGCATGCTAAGAGTTGAGCACGCATTAAAGAATACAAATAATACTAAATTTATAAGTCTAAGCCGAAATTGCTAATATTTAAAAGCGGCTGCACGTTTTCTGTTTTTCTTTTTTCGCCGCTCGCTGGGCATAAAGATGTGTTTTAAGACATCGTCGACAGAAAAAGATATTTTCCCTTTTTGATACGCTTCCATCTCTTTTCTAACATTTTCTGATATCTCAAAAGCTCGAATCTCAGACTTCATGAGCGGTTTAGTCTCTAAATCCATACGCAAGAAAACGGCAGGAGGCACATCTTTATAACTTTTCAGTGGGCGTTTAAATTCTGGATGGATATATTCAGAAAAGTCATCTTGAATGGGTAAAAGTGTCGATTTTGAGATTTTTTGTCTTCCAATTGGATCCGTATTTAAAAAGCTTCCATTTTTAATAGCTTGTTTCGTCTGTTCATTGAGCTGAATTTGTTCTTCTCCACTTTTTACACGTTGAAGCCAAAGAGAATCCTTTTTAGTCCAAATTTGTGCATGTGTTAGCTGAATTGTAGATATATAAATTAAAAAAACAATTTTGCTTCTCATAGGGTTAATGGTTGTAGGATTAATATACTTGTTCCTAAACTAAATACAAGTAATTCTATATAGATTTTCTTGTATTAGTATCTTTAAGTAAAGATAGAAGGTGACATTATAAAAAAAACTGCATTCTCACAAAAACAAAGTTAAAATACGCTTTCTTTACAGAATTATCACTATATTTATAAAAATATATATAGCCTACTCGGTTTAGGTGCAAACATATGCAATCTGATATCAGATATATGATATTTTCTGCTAATTTATAATATTTCTAGATTATACGCCAATAACTTAAACATAATTCTCAGAAGAGTAGTTATACTAAAAAAAAGTCAAATGTTAGATTCAAAATTATTACACCTTTCTATTTCTGAAATAACAACTGTATTTAAGAATCAATTTATAGATATAAATAAATTGGCTCAAGCAGATGGAACATACAATTCTTTTATATCTAACCTAAAAACATATTTGACTCGTACCAATTCTGTAGAAAACATATCTAATATAAGTGCAAAAAAGCGTATTCTTTTAATGTGTAATAATTCAGAAGATAAAACACTTGAACTATTACGAACTGAACTAAAAGAGGAATCGCACAAGGTTTATCCCGATTTTATGTTGGATATGTATCATCTTTTCGCCCAATTATATCAAAAAGAAACTATAGAAAGACCAAAAAAACAAACGGTCCAAGCGTACATGAATAGATGGGAAACAGGTACAGATTTAGCAGTTGTAACTAAACGCGCTCAAAGTAAAGAACGTATTGTTCGATTATTAGTAGATAAAATAGCAAATAGATCTCAGTCAAATTCACGCTATCATTTTGATAAAGCGATGGACTATGAATCTCAAATAGAGCAAGTGGTACTCTGGTGGGACGATTTTCTATTCCATTTAACGTTGGCAATACGTACGCCCGAAGAATTACAGCTATTTATGGATAATAGTCTATCTGAAGAGACTATGCAATTACTGATGAAAGCAAAAGATAAAGGTATTCCATTTTTTATCACTCCATATTACTTGTCATTACTTAATTGTAGTGACGAAGGTTTTGATGATAGCGCCATTCGTAGCTACATTATCTATTCGGATGAGTTGGTTGAAGAATTTAATAATATTCGTGCTTGGGAGAAAGAGGACATTGTAGTGCCAGGAAAACCTAATGCAGCAGGTTGGTTATTACCAAATGCCGAAAATATACATCGAAGATATCCCGAAGTTGCAATATTAATTCCTGATACAATCGGTCGTGCATGTGGAGGCTTATGTGCTCCATGTCAACGAATGTTTAATTTCCAGAAGGGTCATCTAAACTTTAACTTGGAAAAGTTAGCTCCAAAAGCAAATTGGAGTGCAAAATTAGAATCACTGATGGAATATTTTGAAAATGATTCACAACTACAAGATATATTGATAACAGGTGGGGACGCTTTAATGAGTAAAAATGAATCTTTAAAGAACCTCCTCGAAGCAGTATATCAGATGGCTTTACGTAAAAGGGAAGCCAATAAAGAGAGAAGAGTAGGGGAGAAATTTGCAGAAATGTACCGTGTGCGCTTAGGTAGCCGTCTATTAGCTTATCTTCCTTTTCGAGTTAATGATGAATTAGTTCGTATTTTACGTGAATTTAAAGTTAAAGCTGAAAAAATAGGAATCAAGCAGTTTTTTATACAAACTCATTTCGAAACAGCATTAGAGGTTACAAATGAAGCTTTAACAGCTATTCGAATGATTCAATCTGCAGGATGGATTATAACAAATCAACTAGTATATACTGTTGCTGCTTCAAGACGAGGACATACAACCCAACTTCGTAATGTTTTGAATCATGCTGGTTTGGTTAGCTATTACACCTTCTCTGTAAAGGGTTATAATGAAAATCATGCAATCTTTACACCAAATAGTAGATCTGTACAAGAAATACATGAAGAGAAGTATCTAGGTCAGGTTACTCCGCAAATAGAAAATGATTTATCTGAGTTTTTTAAATCTCCAGAGTCATTACAAGCCAAAATTACGTCACTTTTAGCTCAACGAGATATTCCTTTTATTGCAACTGATCGCAATATAATGAACCTTCCAGGCATAGGTAAAAGCATGAGTTTCGAAACTATCGGTGTTACTCCAGAAGGATGTCGTATTTTAAGTTTCACGCTCGATATCAATAGACCTCATAGTCCAGCAGTAGATAAAAAGGAGACAACATATATAATTGAAAACAAGTCAATATCCAATTATCTTCGCCAATTAGAAGCTATGGGAGAAGATATTTCAGAATATGATTCAATTTGGCAATATGATTCATCAATTAGTGAGCAGAGATTCAAACTTTATACGTATCCAGTAGTTGAAAATATGTTTACAAAGGAATTTACTAATTTAGAAAGCAAAGACTAATTTAAAATACACAATACGTTTTAGTTGCAATATATATATTTGTAACTAAAACGTATTGTGTATCAAATATTTTTTCTCAAACAAATGAGCCATGGAAGAGATGCATAGATCAGAACTTTGTAGTTGATTTTAATAATTTACATTTATACTTTAGATGTCTATTAAACATAATCGTAATTATAATAATCATATATAGTATAAATTGTCTTGAAATGTTGGGAACCGAATTCTTCACGTTTAATTTTGTAACCTTTGTCGAATACAGGTGTAAACGTCTCAAAATCGCATATATGCGTGATGCAATAGAGTTGCAGCCAGTCACAAGAGATCGAATATGGTTTCATATTGAGGGGGTGTTATACTGTTGTGCGCTTTTTACTAGTTGGAAAAATGGGACTAATTGTGGGTACTTGGATATAAAGATATCTAGTTGATGTGGTGTGTATGTACGTGAATATAAGGCGACATGGGCGGCGATTGCTTCCATTTGCTGAGGTGTGTAGACTGTTTGCATTTTATTAATGTTTGGGGAATGGGTACGCGTGGAAAAAAAACAAGGGGAAAAAGTAAACTCTTTCCCCTGTACAAAATGCTCTTTTTGGGATACCGTTAGCGACGAATCCCCATCCGTCGGTTATCTCTACCCGCAGCGAAATAATATAAAAAATGCCACTAAAACTAATTAGTGGCATTTTTTTGTTATTTGTTAACGTTTATAGGTCGTCTTTGCGATTGTTTGAGCCTGTTCCGTTGATTACATTGTCCGATTTTGAGACGAAGGACTGAAGAACTTTTATAACTAATTC
>CAMQTD010000013.1 GCA_947036995.1 uncultured Parabacteroides sp. | reverse complement strand
TACAACCAAGGTCGGAAGGATAAAAAGCAATAACAAAAAGAATAAAAAACAAGCAATAAAGCAACAGATTAATACCACCTTTTTAATAGTTTGAAATATCAAAAATGATCTATATAACTATTTAGTAATAGGATATATACGTTATTTTATCTCTCCCTGCTAGCAACCCACATCAAGGGTGTACTCAATAGAATTAGATTAGTCCCTTTATATTTTAAATATACCTTAGATAACTAGCTGCTTTTTTGCGTAAATAGTGAATAACAGCAGGGACAAGTTGCGCACTTTTTGGTAAAATGAGTAAAAGAGTCCAAATTATATTATATCTTTGTACCCGATGGGAAGAATAATGGCAATAGATTACGGTCGTAAACGTACCGGATTAGCAGTTACTGATATATTACAGATAATTGCTAATGGACTTACTACGGTTCCAACAAACGAATTGTTGAAGTTCATTACTGAATACACACAAAAAGAGGCAGTAGAACTGTTTATAATAGGCGCTCCAAAGCAGATGAACAACGAGCCGTCTGAGAATATGGCGCGCGTAGTGGAGTTTGTCGGCCGGTTAAAAAAAGCAATTCCCACGATTCCGATACAGTATGTAGACGAACGCTTCACTTCGGTGCTAGCACACCGTACCATGCTAGAGGCGGGATTGAAAAAGAAAAAAAGACAAGACAAAGCGCTTGTCGACGAAATTAGCGCAGTAATTATATTGCAAAGTTATTTAGAAAGTAATAAAATACAATTTTAATAAGATATGATTTTACCAATTTATTTATATGGCCAGCCTGTTTTAAGAGAGGTTGCTGGTGCAATAGAGAAAGACTATCCAAAGTTGCCATTGATAATTGCTAATATGCAAGAGACAATGTACAAATCAGACGGAATCGGTCTTGCCGCTCCTCAAGTAGGTTTGCCCATTCGTTTGTTAGTAATTGATGCGGATGTATTGGCAGAAGATTATCCAGAGTGTAAAGATTTTAAGCGTATTATGATCAATGCCCAAATTACAGAATTTGGCGAAGAGACCATTAGCTTAGACGAAGGTTGCTTAAGTCTGCCCGGTATACACGAAAAGGTGTCACGTAGCAAGATGATTAAAATCAGCTACCTAAACGAAGCCTTTGAGCCACAAGAAGAGGTGCTAGAGGGATTCACGGCACGCGTAGTGCAACACGAATATGATCATTTAGATGGTCAGTTATTTATAGATCACGTATCTGTTATTCGTAAACAATTAATCAAATCTAAGCTAAATAGTATTCTTAAAGGAGCCGTTCGTTGCTCTTATAAGGTGAAGATGCTTGGACGTAAATAAGAATTTAATTTAATCGATAAAGTATGACTTCTTTGAGACAAAACATTATTGACTTACGTGAAAAGAAAGCCATTGTTGAGATGGGTGGTGGCGAAGCTGCTATCAACAAACAAGCTGCAATGGGGAAACTCACCGCACGCGAAAGAATTATTAATCTATTAGACGAAAACTCTTTTCATGAGTATGATCTATTCGTAGAACATGATGGAAGAGATTTCGGTATGGAGAAAAAAGTACTACACGGCGATGGTGTAATTACGGGTACAGGTACTATATTTGGTGCTCCGATTTGCATTTACGCACAAGATTTTACAGTGGCTGGTGGTTCGTTAGGACTGAAGCATGCGCGTAAAATCACTAAAATAATGGATCATGCCCTTAAAATGAAGTGCCCTATCATCGGAATCAACGATTCGGGTGGTGCACGTATTCAAGAAGGGGTAGGCGCATTGGCTGGATATGGTGAGATATTTTACCGTAACACGATTGCTTCGGGGGTAATTCCTCAGATCTCGTTAATTCTGGGTCCTTGTGCTGGAGGTGCCGTATATTCACCTGCTTTGACAGATTTCGTTTTTGTGGTAGAGAACATCTCTAAGATGTTTATCACAGGTCCGAACGTAATCAAAACCGTACTTGGCGAAGATATTTCGATGGAAGATCTTGGAGGTGCACGCGTGCATGCTGAGATTACAGGTAACGCACATTTTTATGCACAAAGCGAGCTAGAGTGTTTCGATCAAATCAAACGTTTGGTAAGCTTAATTCCTTGGAATAATGCACAAAAGGCAGCGAAGATCGAATCAAGAGAGCCGCTAGATCCTACACATATCGAACACATTGTTCCACACGATCCAAAACAACCTTACGATGTACGTGAAGTAATTAAATGTATTACTGATGGTTCGGAGTTTTTAGAGGTACACGAGCTTTGGGCAGCTAATATTGTGATCGGTTTCGGTCGCATGGGTGGCGAAACTGTTGGCTTTGTAGCAAATCAAGCGATGGTGTTGGCTGGTGTATTGGATTGCGATAGCTCGGACAAGGCAGCACGCTTTATCCGTTTTTGCGATGCATTCAATGTGCCAATCGTTACGCTAGAGGATATGCCAGGTTACTTGCCAGGTGTAGATCAAGAGCATGCAGGTGTGATTCGTCACGGTGCAAAAGTCTTGTATGCATACTCTGAAGCAACTGTTCCAAAGATTACTGTAATCTTACGTAAAGCGTATGGTGGTGGTTACATTGCGATGAACTCACGTCACTTAGGTGCCGACTTTATGTTTGCTTGGCCAGGTGCCGAAATTGCTGTTATGGGTCCTGAAGGAGCTGCAAACACAATTTTCCGTAAAGAAATTATGGAAGCAGAAGATCAAGATGCAATGCGTCAAGAGAAAGTAAGAGAGTATATTGAGAAATTTGCGAACCCTTATGTAGCTGCATCAAAAGGATTTATTGATTCTGTGATTGAGCCAAAAGAGACACGTTCACTGTTGCTTCATGCTTTGCAACTTTCTGCATTGAAAGAGGAGATCAGACCAACAAAGAAGCATGGTATTCCTCCTTTTTGATTTGAATAATAAATAACTATTACTGCTATATTAATCGCATAGTCTATCTGTATTTGCTGCAAAGTAGATACAGATAGGTTGGCGATTGAATAGATAATACATATATTATATGGAAAATAAAGAATATGTAGATTTCGTAGTAACAGCGCGTACGTATAAAACGCTGCTTACAAAGAAATTTATCAACCGTCCTGTTTGGAAGAAGCCGCTACCGGGTGATGTATTTTCAGTTCTTCCAGGAGCTGTTCAATCGCTGAAGGTTCAAGTGGGTGATGTTGTGAACGAGGGCGATTTGCTTCTTATTCACGAAGCCATGAAAATGTTGAATCGTGTGGTGGCGCCAATCTCTGGTGTTGTTACTTCGATCGATGTAGAAGTGGGAGAAAAGATAGGAAAAAATCATTTGATGCTAAAAATAGAGTCAAAGTAAGATTATTTTTTTACTTTTGTCTCTGTAACACTTAGACAGAAAGATGAAGAAGATAATCGGATTACTATTTACGCTATATATTAGTTTGTTTTCAGTTAAAGCTCAGATCAATACAGATCGTGTGCTTTCAATTGCGCGAAATGCATTGTATTTTGAAGACTATGTTTTGTCAATACAATATTTCAATCAAGTAATAAATGCGAAGCCTTGGATGGCAGAGCCTTATTTCTATCGTGCGATTGCGAAAATAAACCTAGACGATTTTAAGGGGGCCGAAGAGGATTGTTCATACAGTCTGGATCGGAACCCTTTTTTAGTTCCTGCCTATTTCTGTAGAGGAATTGCACGCCAAAGCCAAGAGCGTTACAGCGAGGCAATTGCCGATTATAACAAAGGGTTAGAATTTAAACCCGAAGATAAACAGATGCTCGTAAATCGTGCAGTAGCCAATATCCAATTAAAAAAATACGACGAGGCGGCTACCTATTTCGACGAACTCTTAACCATCTACCCCCGCTACGCATCGGGTTATCTAACGCGTGGTGCGATGTATCTCGAAAAAGGAGATACCATCAATGCATTGAACGACTACAACAAAGCGGTCGAACTAGATCCATACTACCCTGCAGCTTACGGTAACAGAGCGCTCGTTTATTATCAAAAGAATGATATGCCAAAGGCTTTAGACGATTTGAATGAGGCGATCCGTTTGGATACCCGTCAAAGTGGCTTCTATATAAATAGAGGACTTGTACGCTATCAGATGAATAACCTACGCGGTGCAATGGCAGATTACGATCAAGTAATAGGCATGGATCGCGATAATCTTATTGCCCGATTCAACCGTGGCTTGCTTCGTTTCCAAGTAGGTGATAACAACCGTGCTATCGAAGACTTTGATGTGGTGATTGAACTGGAACCAGAAAACTTCATGGCATATTATAACCGTGCATTGCTAAAATCAGCAACAGGAGACTTTCATGGTGTAATTGCCGACCTAGATCATGTAATGGATCAATACCCTAACTTTATCCCTGGATATTATGCGCGTGCCGAAGCAAAGAAGGCGTTAAACGATCAAGCAGGTTCTGAACGTGACTACTGGACTGCTTTCGAAATAGAGAAAAAGGCAAAGGCAGCCAAAGTAGCGCAAGGATCAACCAGCGGAACAGCTGTTTCGGGTCAGCATACAGCATCAACAAATACAGGAACAGCAACAACGGGTGCAGCGAAAACAAACACACGCGAGCAATCGGATAATAATATTGATAAGTTTAACCGCTTAGTTGTATATGATAGAGAAGAAGAGCAAAAAAGCAAGTACAGCAGTGATGTACGTGGACGTGTACAGGATAAAAATGTACGTGTAGATCTTGATCCGCTTTTTATAATTACATATTACGAGCAACTCAATGCGGTTAAGAACTTGGTTTATTACAGTCGAGACATTGATGCATTTAATAATAAGATGCAGCTAGCGCATAAGTTACGCCTTACCAACCAAGATGCAGCGCTTGTCGAAGATCAAATAGCCCTACACGAAGCATCCATCAATAGCTATTCGGCTAAGATTGTACAGCAACCAACCAATGCGGTAAACTATTTTGCACGTGCAATGGATTATATGATAATGAACGATTTCGACGAGGCAATGAGCGATTTCGACGAAGCCATTCGTTTAGATCCATCCTTTATCTTAGCCTACTTTAATCGTGCTGTGGTGCGTTACAAACAGTTAGATTATACATTGGCAGGAGAACATGAGCCTGCTGATATGTCAAATATGAGTCTACATCTTTTCTCGACAAAGAACCCAACACAGACAAAAGCTGTAGAGGGTTTAAGTAAGAGCAAAAAGAGAGCTTACGAGCATGAGATGATTATGCGTGATTACGATCAAGTGGTTCGTCTGAATCCAGATTTTGTATACGCTTACTTTAATCGTGCCAACCTCCGTTGTGCGCAACGTGACTACCGAGCAGCTATTTTAGATTACGACGAAGCAATTAAGCGTAACAAAGATTTTGCCGAAGCTTATTTCAATCGTGGATTAACGCAACTTTATCTGGGAGAGACCAATAAAGGAATCATTGATCTGAGTAAGGCAGGTGAGCTAGGTATGATAAATGCTTACAACATTATTAAGCGAATGACTGTTTCAAGTAATTAGGATTGAAATTATCGTTTCAAAGTCATGATTATAAGAAAATAAATATTAATTTTGCGTATTGAATAAAGTTTTAATGTAAATATAGATGATAAAGATTACATTTCCGGATAATTCCGTAAGAGAATACGCTAAGGGAACTACAGCTTTGCAAATAGCAGAGAGTATAAGTTCTAGACTAGCGCAAGATGTTTTAGCCGCAACGGTTAATGAAGAAGTATGGGATCTTACTCGCTCAATCAACGAGGATGCTGCCATCAAGTTACATAAATGGGACGACGAAGAGGCGAAACATGCATTCTGGCATACCAGTGCGCACCTGTTAGCTGAAGCGTTGCAAGAGCTTTACCCAACTACCAAATTTGGTATTGGTCCAGCTATTGAGAATGGATTTTATTACGATATAGATCCAGAGAATCCAATTAAAGATACCGATTTCCCAATCATCGAAGCAAAGATGTTGGAACTTGCAGCACGTAAAGAGGCTATCAAGAGACAAGATATCTCGAAAGAGGAGGCAATGAAGTTGTTTGGTGAGCGTAACGAGGAGTACAAATTAGAGTTGATCAACGAATTGACCGATGGTACAATCACAACCTATACACAAGGTGCATTTACCGACCTTTGTAGAGGACCTCACTTACCTACCACTGCGCCAATCAAGGCTATAAAAGTGTTGAGTGTAGCGGGTGCTTATTGGAGAGGTGACGAAAAACGCAAACAGCTTACACGCTTGTATGCAATCACATTCCCTAAAAAGAAGCAGCTAGACGAATACTTAGCACTACTTGAAGAGGCTAAAAAACGCGACCACCGTAAGGTTGGTAAAGAACTCGAATTGTTTACATTCTCTCAAGCTGTAGGTCAAGGTTTGCCATTATGGTTACCAAGAGGTACACAGTTGCGTTTGAAGTTAGAAGACTTTTTGAAGCGTATCCAAAAGAAATATGGTTACCAACAGGTAATGACACCGCATATTGGATCGAAAGAGCTTTATGTTACTTCGGGACACTATGCAAAATACGGAAAGGACTCTTTCCAACCGATTACAACACCTCAAGAAGGAGAGGAGTTCTTGCTAAGACCAATGAACTGCCCACACCACTGTGAGATATTTAAAGCATTCCCTCGTTCGTACAAAGACCTTCCAATTCGCTTTGCGGAGTTCGGAACAGTATACCGTTATGAGCAGAGTGGTGAGCTACATGGTTTGACAAGAGTACGTGGATTTACCCAAGATGATGCTCACTTGTTCTGTCGTCCAGATCAGTTGAAGGATGAGTTCTTGAAGGTAATGGATATTATTTTCATTATTTTTAAAGCACTAGACTTTGATAACTTCGAAGCACAGATCTCTCTTCGCGATCCAAGCAATAGCGAAAAGTATATCGGAACAGACGAAAACTGGGATAAAGCAGAAAGCGCTATCATCGAATCTTGTGCAGAGAAAGGTCTAAAGGCTACAATCAAAACAGGCGAAGCAGCATTCTATGGTCCAAAGCTTGACTTTATGGTAAGAGATGCAATTGGTCGTCGCTGGCAGTTAGGAACAATTCAGGTAGATTATAACTTACCAGAACGTTTCAATCTTGAATATACAGGAGAAGACAATCAAAAGCACCGTCCAGTGATGATTCACCGTGCACCATTTGGTTCTATGGAGCGATTTATTGCTGTATTGATTGAGCACACAGGAGGTAAATTCCCATTGTGGTTAACACCAGATCAAGTTGTGATTTTGCCAATCAGTGAAAAGTTTAACGACTATGCACGTCAGATTGCAGAAGAACTTGAAGAGCAAGATATCCGCGTGTTAGTAGATGACCGTAATGAGAAGATTGGACGTAAAATTCGTGACAACGAAATGAAGCGTATACCTTATATGTTAGTCGTTGGCGAGAAAGAAGCAGAAAATAATGAAGTTTCTGTAAGAAAACAGGGCGAAGGTGATAAAGGTTCGATGAAAATTGCTACCTTTGCATCAGTTTTAACTGAAGAAGTCGAGTCAATGATGAATCAGTGGAAAAAGAAATAGAATATATAACTAATAAAGAGGATAAAATCTTTTGTGAATGAAGAATGACAAACTAAAAGAACAGTATAGAATAAACGAAAGAATCCGCGTGCGTGAGGTTCGTTTAGTAGGTGATAATGTAGAACAGGGAGTATTTCCTACAGCGCAAGCTCTAAAGATTGCAGATGATTTAGGATTAGACTTGGTTGAAATTTCGCCTAATGCTGACCCTCCCGTTTGTAAAGTAACGGATTATCAGAAGTTCTTGTACCAACTTAAATTGAAGCAGAAAGAGCAAAAAGCTAAATCTGTTAAGGTTGTAGTAAAAGAAATTCGTTTTGGACCTCAAACAGACGCGCATGATTATAACTTTAAGTTGAAGCATGCAAAAAGTTTCTTAGAAGAGGGTTCAAAAGTGAAAGCTTACGTTTTCTTTAAAGGGCGTTCAATTCTTTTCAAAGAACAAGGAGAGATCTTATTGCTTCGTTTTGCAAGTGATTTGGCAGAGATTGGTAAAGTAGAGCAGTTGCCAGTATTAGAAGGTAAACGTATGATTATTATGTTTACGCCTAAGAAAGCAGGAGTTGTGCCTCAGCCAGCGCCTAAAGCTTCTCAACGTCCAATAAAGCCACCAAAGAAAGTTGTAGTTGCAACTGAACCATCTGCTCCAGAAGCTGCAGTAGAAGAGGTGAAAGAAGACAAATAAAAAAAAGATCAGCCACACGCTGTGGTTGTGATATGTTTAATAATTAAAAAATATTGGAAAATGCCTAAGATGAAGACTAACTCCGGTGCTAAAAAGAGGTTCGCCCTTACCGGAACAGGAAAGATCAAGAGAAAACATGCTTTTAAAAGTCACATCTTAACAAAGAAGACAACTAAGCAAAAAAGAAACTTGACTCACACTGGTTTAGTATCTAAAGTTGATACTAACAACGTTAAGTTTTTGCTTGCACTGAAGTAATCTTCAATTCAAGTGAGTTTTACAAAGATTTTTATTAACCGAATGTTTTAGCAAATAAGTTCATCAAATCAGATGACGCTAACATTCAAAACAGATTAGAATTATGCCTAGATCAGTAAATCATGTTGCTTCAAGAGCAAAGAGAAAAAGAATTTTAAAGCTAACCAAAGGTTACTATGGTGCTAGAAAAAATGTTTGGACAGTAGCCAAAAATACTTGGGAGAAAGGTTTGACCTATGCTTTCCGTGACCGTCGTAACAAGAAACGTAACTTCCGCGCATTGTGGATTCAACGTATCAATGCTGCAGCGCGTTTGGAAGGAATGTCTTACTCTCGTTTGATGGGAGCGCTTCACGCTGCTGGAATCGAGATCAACCGTAAAGTTTTGGCAGATTTAGCAATGAATCACCCAGAAGCTTTCAAAGCTATCGTAGCAAAAGTAAAGTAATATAATTCTTTATATTAGCAAAAGAAAAGGTTTCCTCTTATTTAAGAGGAGACCTTTTTTTATGTTCTTAAGCATCGTATGATTAATTGTAAATTTAACATCTAAACTATTGCATATATCATTTTAGATGTATATCTTTGTAATAAGAAAAAGAGATAGTCGCATTGTCGATTGGTAAACTCATCACTTAAATTGAAATTCCGAGGCAAGCTCTCATCGCTAATGGCGGGCCGCAACTCCTCCTGGAGATGCATCGCACAGCGGATTACAAAGGTGGTGAAGCACTCAAATCATGTCATACGGAGTTTGTTCATTTCTATGATGCGGCTTTCTTTTTTTTTCTTCTATATACGCTCGATCTCTCGGGCTTTTTTTGTTTTATATACTTACTACCAAAGAATGAAATATCAATATACATACTAATCTTAAGAGATGGAACATACTGAATATTATCGGATTATAATTGAGGTTTGCAGCAAGAGGTTTAATATTACAATACTATATTATGGTGCGAATTAGATATGTAATCAATTTGATGATTGCTTTTCTGTTACTTCTTACAGTAGCGATAAACCGAGATAGTCAGCTCTTTGGTACCGCTGTGCAAGAGTGGGTCAACCCTAAACTGCAAACGACCGATAGTATTCCTACCGAATGGATTACTGAAGATGGTACGCACGTGGTGCATTCTCTAAAATTAGCCAATGGTATTACTGGTTTTGCAGGAGCTACTCCTGTTAATGTCTATCTGCGTGATGAGGTAGTGGAGCGTGTCGAGCTGTTAGAGAGTAGAGAAGATGCTGAATTTGTTAACTCTGTGGTAGATGCAGGTTTGCTCTCTGCATGGAATAATTTAACGGTAAAGGAAGCGCTAGTATTGCCTGTAGATGCAGTATCGGGGGCAACATACACTTCTACAGCATTAATAAAAACGGTTGGCAAAACATTGGCGTATGCAGCACATGTAGAACCAAAGAGTACTTATGACTCTATTTCGTTGAAGAATTTTGCTGGATTGTTGATTATTGTATTAGCTATATTGAGTTCGATCTATGCTAAATCCAAACGGTGGCGAATTATACAACTCTGCTTAAATGTCGTAGTATTAGGCTTTTGGTGTGGTAGCTTTTTGTCACTCTCATTGTTTGTTAATTGGTTTTCGAATGGAATGAATTGGATGGTGTCAATTGTTCCATTAGCGCTATTGTTGACTGCTGTAGTAATGCCTTTGATAGGGAAGAAGGGGCATTATTGTAATTGGCTCTGTCCGTTGGGGTCGGCGCAAGAGCTGCTGGGGAAGGCTGTAAAACCTAGACTTGTAATTTCGTTGCCACTGCTTAATTATCTGAACTACCTGCGTGAAGGGATTTTATTTCTTCTGCTCTTTTCGATGTGGATCGGTGTAGGGTTTGATCTGATGGGATATGAGTTGTTTACTGCCTTTATGTTTCGGCAAGCTAGTTGCGTGGTATTAGTTATGGCGCTGCTGTTTTTACTGCTTTCGTGTTTTGTATCACGTCCCTATTGTCGGTTCGTATGCCCAACGGGATCGCTTCTAAAATATTATCAACAAACAAATATAAAATAAGAAATGAAAAATAGAGCTCAAATATTGAATTTGCTTTTGGCAATAGTGTTAGTAGTTTTGGCTATTAAGATAGCGCTTATTAATTCTGAAACATCTACTACGCAGCAAGATACCACAATGGAGACGATTCTAACACGCACGAGTGTGCGTTCTTACACTGATAAAGTGGTCGAACCAGAAAAGATCGAACAGTTATTACGTGCAGCCATGTCGGCACCTACAGCGGTAAATAAACAGCCGTGGGCATTCATTGTTGTGACTGATAGGGCGTTGTTGGATACATTGTCGGTGCTGTTACCCTATGGCAAAATGCTTAAGTCTGCCACTACGGCAATTGTTGTTTGTGGTGATTTGAATAAGGCTTTATTGGAAGTTAACCAAGCCTATTGGGTACAAGATTGTTCGGCTGCATCGCAGAACATATTGCTAGCAGCGCATGCGATGGGATTGGGTGCCGTATGGACGGGTGTATTTCCGAGGGAAGACAGAGTCGCCGAAGTTCGTGGTGTACTCAATATTCCAGACAACTTAGTTCCCTTAAATGTAATCCCTGTGGGATACCCTAACGGCGATAGTACGCCAAAAGATAAATGGAATATTGAAAATATATACTATAATAGGTGGTAAACGTTTGTATATCGCTTCAGAACTTCTATCCGAAGCATACAAAGCAAATATTATAGTCGAATTGTCAAAGAAAATCAGTATTTTTGTATCCTTAAATATAAGTGTAAAATAAATAATTAATCCCATACATACAACGTGAAAGAAAACGAAATTGTATTTGGCTTACATGCCGTACTTGAAGCCATTCAGGCAGAGAAAGAAATTGATAAGATCTTGATTAAACGCGAAATGCAAAGTGATCTCTCTAAAGAGTTATTTGATGCATTGCGTGGTAAGGATATTATCGTTCAACGTGTACCAGCAGAAAGATTAGACCGTGTAACACGTAAAAATCACCAAGGAGTAATCGCATTTATTCCAGCTGTTACGTATCAGAAATTAGATCAGATCGTGCCATTTGTTTACGAGCAAGGTAAGAATCCATTTATCGTATTGTTAGATGGTATTACCGATGTGCGTAACTTCGGTGCTATTGCACGTACATGCGAATGTGCAGGTGTAGATGCAATTGTAATTCCTGAGCGTGGAAGCGTTACTGTGAATGCAGATGCTATCAAAACATCGGCAGGAGCTTTGCACGTATTACCAGTGTGTAAAGAAAAAAGCATTACACAATCAATTCGTTACTTGCAAGAGTGTGGATTTAAAGTTGTAGTAGCTTCAGAGAAAGCTGTAGAGAACTTTACAGACGTAGCTTACGAAGGACCAATCGCAATTGTGATGGGAGCAGAGGATGTAGGTGTATCGAACGAGAATCTACGCATTGCCGATTTGATGGTAAAGATCCCTCAGTTTGGAACAATTGGATCGTTAAACGTTTCGGTAGCTGCTTCGGTAATGATTTACGAAGTTGTGCGTCAGCGTGTAATTGAAGGAGTTTTATAAATAAAACAATTAGATAGAATGAAAAAAGTAATTTCGACAACACAAGCACCTGCTGCTATTGGCCCATATAACCAAGCTATTCAGGTAGGTAATATGTTATTTATGTCTGGTCAGTTAGGAATTGATCCAGCAACAGGCGATTTTGTAGCTGGTGCAGTGAAAGAGCAAACAATTCAATCATTTAAAAACATGCAGGCTATCTTAGCTGAATCTGGTTTTACGATGGACGATGTAGTGAAAACAACAGTTTTCTTAGCAGATATGTCTACGTTTGCGGATATGAATGAGATTTATGCTGCACAATTTACAGGTGCATTTCCAGCACGTTCTGCAGTTGCAGTAAAAACACTTCCTAAGAATGGATTGGTAGAGATCGAAGTTATAGCAGTAAAGGCTTGATACTTTAATTGATTAAAAAAAATAAAGGGGATGACTTTCACAAGCTGTCCCCTTTTTACATTTAACCAAAACCTTAACTATGAAAGCCCAAAAGTATATGTTTTATGGATACCGTGCAACTTTCAATAGTTAAAATAATCAAAAATAAGGATTTTATATCTGAATTTTGAAAACAAAAGCCTAATTAGTCTATAATGATGCTAAATCCATCTTTAGTAGATAATATTTTGCTCATTTTATTTGCCAATTAAATTATTATTGTAACTTTGCGGTATATAAAAACAAGAAAATGAAAGTAAAAGTAAATATTCATCACCATCATCATTTCAGCGGGCAGTAGTTCGGTGGGCTAATAATGGTATGTAATATTTCATATACTATATAAAACAGGCTTATCGGATAACGATAAGCCTGTTTTTCGTTTAAATCAAATCTTAAATTAATAAAATAAACAATTATGTTACGAATAGCAGTACAGTCTAAAGGTCGTCTCAACGAAGAGACAATGAAGTTGCTTAGTGAGTCCGGTATTAAACTTAATAAATCGAAGCGTTCGCTTTTAATTGCGGCAAAAGGATTTCCGGTCGAAGTGTTATTTTTACGTGATGATGATATTCCACAAGCTGTAGCCAATGGTGTGGCAGATGTAGGTATTGTAGGCGAAAATGAATATGTAGAGAAGAATAAAAACGCTGCAATCATTAAACGCCTCGGTTTTAGTAAGTGCAGATTATCGCTTGCAATTCCGAAAGACGAAGCATATACAGATATTTCGTGGTTCAACGGTAAAACGGTTGCCACCTCTTATCCAGAGATTATTTCGGCATACTTTAAAAAAGTAGGCGTTCAAGCAGCTATGCACGTAATTAGCGGATCGGTAGAGATTGCACCAGGGATTGGTCTTGCCGATGCCATTTTTGATATTGTAAGTTCGGGTAGCACCTTGGTGAGCAACAGACTCAAAGAGGTTGATGTAGTGATGCAATCAGAAGCTCTTCTGATCGGTAACGATAAACTATCGGACGATAAACGCGCCATATTAAATGAACTTCTATTCCGTTTCGATGCCATACAAACAGCCGAAGGAAAGAAATATATTTTGTTGAATGCACCAAAAAACAATTTGGACGAAATAATCAAGGTATTACCCGGTATGAAGAGTCCTACGGTTACACCCTTAGCAAATGGCGAATGGTATTCGGTACAATCAGTTATAGATGAGAAAGAGTTTTGGGAGATTATCGGCAAACTAAAATCGCTTAATGCAGAAGGTATTTTAGTTATTCCAATTGAAAAGATGATTCTATAAGCTCATAATAATAAAGCATATGCAAACAATTATAAATCCAAAGCAGCAAGATTGGAAAGCGCTTTTAACGCGTCCATCAATGGATACAACCAATCTTTTCGACCAAGTAAAAACAGTCTTGGAAGAGGTGCGTACACACGGAGATAGCGCTGTATTGAAATACGAAGCACTGTACGACAAGGTATCGCTCACACAGCTAGCCGTTACACAATCGGAGTGGAGTGCTGCATCTGATCTGGTTTCACCAGAATTAAAGGAGGCCATACAAGTAGCTTTGCATAATATAGAGTGCTTTCACGCGGCACAGCGTTTCGAACCGATTAAAGTAGAAACCGCTCCGGGCGTAAATTGTTGGCAAAAGGCTGTACCGATCGAACGTGTAGGATTATATATACCAGGAGGAACAGCACCCCTGTTTTCTACCGTATTGATGTTAGCTGTTCCTGCACGCATTGCAGGTTGCAAAGAGATTGTACTCTGCACACCACCCAATGCCGCAGGAGAAGTACATCCAGCCATACTCTATGCTGCTCAATTAGCAGGAGTAAGTAAGGTATTCAAAGCTGGAGGCATACAGGCGATTGGCGCAATGACCTACGGTACCGAGAGTGTGCCACAGGTATATAAAATAATGGGGCCAGGCAATCAGTATGTTACAGCAGCCAAACAGTTGGTAAGTCTTAAAGATGTTGCAATTGATATGCCTGCCGGACCATCCGAAGTACTTATTATTGCAGATGCAGCAGCTAATCCAGCCTTTATAGCAGCAGATTTCTTGTCGCAAGCAGAGCACGGCATAGATAGTCAGTCTATGTTGGTAACAACAAGTAGCACGCTTGTTCCGGCAGTATTACAAGCCATAGAGGAGCAATTAAATCAGCTTCCACGCCAAGATATTGCCCGAAAAGCGTTAGATCATAGCCGTATCGTAGTGCTTGCCAACGATCAAGAAGTTATAGACTTTACCAACGCCTATGCCCCTGAGCACCTGATTATTCAAACGGATAACTATACCGAGCTAGCCGAACAAGTTGTAAATGCAGGCTCTGTATTTATGGGACAATACACCCCCGAAAGTGCAGGAGATTACGCTTCGGGTACCAACCATACCCTCCCAACCAACGGCTATGCAAAAGCATACAGCGGCGTAAACTTGGATAGTTTTACTAAAAAAATAACCTTTCAGGAGATTACCGCAGCCGGAATCAAAAATCTAGGGCCAACCATCGAAGTGATGGCAGCCAATGAATTGTTAGAAGCACATAAAAATGCAGTAACCGTAAGATTAAAATCATTATGAAAACATTAAAAGAGTTGGTCCGCCCAGCCATTTGGGACTTAAAACCCTATTCATCTGCACGAGACGAATATCACGGAACAGCAACCGTTTTTGTGGATGCAAACGAAAACCCATACAATGCACCATACAACCGCTACCCCGACCCAATGCAGTGGGAGGTAAAAGAGAAAATAGCACAGCAGAAACAGATCAATCCTACCTCGATCCTATTGGGCAATGGTAGCGACGAACCTATCGACCTGATGATACGCGCCTTCTGTACCCCAAGGGTCGATAACATTGTTGCTATTGATCCAACCTACGGCATGTATCAAGTAAGTGCCGATATCAACGATGTGGCGTATCGCAAAGTACCCCTTTCGGCAGATTTCGAACTCTCAGCAGCAGCCGTATTGGCAGCGGTAGACGAACATACGAAATTGATCTTTATCTGTTCGCCCAACAATCCAACAGGCAACGAACTAAATCGTGCCGAGATCTACAGCATCTTGCAAGGCTTTGATGGTATGGTGATTGTAGACGAAGCATACATTGATTTTTCGAGTCATAGATCTTTTACCACTGTGTTAGATGCATATCCTAACCTCGTTATTCTGCAAACATTCTCCAAAGCATGGGGAAGTGCAGGCGTGCGCTTGGGCATGGCATTTTCGTCTAAAGAGGTGATTGCTTTATTGAATAAGATTAAATATCCATACAATATAAACCAGCTCACACAAGCGTATGCCTTGGAACTGCTCGACCGTAAAGGGGAGGTAGACGAATGGATCCGAATTTTATTAATCGAGCGCACACGTGTAGCTCAGTTATTAAATAGTTTAACCATCGTACATCATATTTACCCTTCGGATGCCAACTTCCTTTTGGTGCGTGTGGCAGATGCAGATAAGATATATAAGCAATTATCAGACCAAGGAGTGATTGTACGTAACAGAAATAGTGTATCTTTGTGCCAAGGATGTTTACGCATCACCATCGGAACAAGAGCAGAGAATGACATTGTGCTTGAAGCACTTAAAAACATAGCGCTATGAATAGAGCACTTTTTATAGATCGAGACGGAACGCTTGTAATAGAGCCACCAGTAGATTATCAGTTAGATAGTTTAGAGAAATTGGAGTTCTACCCCAAGATGTTTCGCAATCTTCACTTCATACAGCAGCAGCTCGATTTTGAATTGGTGATGGTTACAAACCAAGATGGTTTGGGTACAGATTCGTTTCCCGAAGATACATTTTGGCCCGCACAGCAAAAGCTCATGCAGGCATTAGTAGGCGAGGGGATCGAATTTACAGATATATTGATAGATCGCTCTTTTCCGGCAGAACAGTCGCCAAACCGAAAGCCGCGTACCGGTATGCTCACAAAGTATACGACTGGGGCGTACGATTTGGAACACTCCTTTGTGATTGGAGATAGACTAACAGATGTGGAGCTGGCTAAGAACTTAGGCGCAAAAGCAATCTGGTTATACGACGGAGACGATGCAGCCGATCTATTAAAAGAGAATAAGTTAACAGATTGTTGCGCCCTCTGCTCGGCAGATTGGGATTGTATCGCTGCTTTCTTATTTGCTGGCGAACGCATGGCAGTAGTGCAGCGTACAACGCACGAAACAGATATCTATGTATCTATTAATTTAGATGGCAAAGGAAAAACGAATATAACAACAGGTTTGAGCTTTTTCGATCATATGTTAGATCAGATCGGCAAACATGCAGGCATTGATTTGGATATTCGTGTAAAGGGAGATTTGAATGTAGACGAACATCACACCATCGAAGATACAGCCATTGCCTTAGGCGAAGCGCTTTACAAAGCACTGGGAGACAAGCGAGGCATCGAAAGATATGGCTATTGCTTGCCGATGGACGATTGTTTGTGTAGCGTAGCGCTCGACTTTGGTGGTCGGTCGTGGTTGGTTTGGGATGCATCCTTTAAGCGGGAGATGATTGGCGATATGCCAACGGAGATGTTTCTTCACTTCTTCAAATCGCTCAGTGATGCTGCCCGTATGAATCTGAATATTAAAGCCGAAGGCGAAAACGAGCACCATAAGATAGAGGGTATTTTCAAAGCATTGGCACGATCTATTAAAATGGCTATCGAGCGCAATATCTTTAAATACGAACTACCAAGTACAAAAGGAGTATTATAATTATTAAAATAGAATGTAGCATATGAAGCAATTAGCTTTTGGCATATTATTGATGAGTCTGTTTGCTGCTTGCAGCAATAACTTAGAACGCAAGATTGAGGGTAAGTGGCAATTAAAAACGGTAAGCGAAGGCGATAAAGTAACTGTTGTAGATACAGTTTATTATAACTTTCAGAACACACTGTTTATGTATCAAATCGCCAATGGTGCGCCAGGTACAAATACGAGTAGGTATGGTTACAAAACTGAACAGAACGATGGCAAAGAACTTTTGCTTGAATTAGAAGATATAAAGTTTGTCGAAGACCGTACCGACTGGACAGAACTTAATACACTGTTTACCGTAGAGAGTGTTTCGAACAGCAAGCTAACGTTAAAAACAAACGGCAAGACGTATCAATTTAATAAGTTTTAAGCGAAGAGGTTTTTAACTAAGATACTATGGCTCTAGATAGAATAAAATAGAGTAACAGGAACCTATGGTTTCACTTTTTGAGCAATTAGAAATATATACCCTCTTGGGTTTCACCTTTAGCGAGATTGGAATCCAAAAGGAGTCGGTATTAAACTTAACTTGTTGAAATAAAAAAGAGCGTATCTAAAACTTAGGTTTTAGATACGCTCTTTTTTATTTCAACACATCAAATACGCTTAGAAACTCAACCTTAGCATCGTCTGTAACCTATTATTATGTCTTGATAGCCCATCCATATTAACACGTTTACCCCACAGATACTCAACACCTGTTTGCAGATATGGAGTTATATTCCAGAATACGTTACTTACTAGATATTGAGCATATTTATACTGATCGTTCCAAGGTGTTGCATTTTCTACATTGTAGAGCGGGGTGTAGTTTCTGATTTGACTGTATGTTGTTGAGGCGAATATTTGAGGACAGAAATCGTACTGTAATGTGAAGTATCCCCCCCACGATTCTGAAGTCGATAATTTACCCTGCTGTGCTTGATTAGGTACGAGGTCGAGATTTAAGCCATAAGTATCTTGAAAATAGCTTGTGATACCTTTACCGTAAGCACCTTGATAGAATGCAGTTAATTTATTGGTGATTGCAGCACTACCACTCGCTTTGATACCCCAACCTGTTACATTTTGATTTTTATCAGCCACCATATTGCGGTATTGCATATTGCGCATAATAGCTGAAAGTCTTAACCAGCTGCCCCCTTTGTTCCAACTATATTGTACATAAGCAGGTATATCAGGTATGCGTTGGTTTACGGCATAGGTGTATTTATCGGGCGTAATGCTTGTGATTGGCAACTCTGCACCAATAGCAACGCTCCATTTCGGATTGATTGTATAGATATAATCAATTACGGCATTGGGTACGATGGTTAACCCTGGAGCATTCTCGTTATCTATTGTAGGCGGAGCTGCTGCAAGATCACAGAAAAGCGTATAGTTATAACCCGCCGTTATTCCGCGATACTTCATATATGCAAATTGAAGATCAAACCCATACTCAGCGCCTGTAAAATTACCACTTATATAAACACCCACTTGATTTTTACTGCCAGGTAGGGCAATAAAGTTGGCAAATAGATTACTTGTAGCAGCACTGAACTGTAGCAATCCGCCATTTCCTTTGGCTAGATGCATGGGGATAATACTTGTGGTGAAGTTTGTTGCGTTGTTGATCGGATTTCCCCAGTCAAAAGAGACTGTCGTTTTTACCGAACCACCCACACCTAAGTAAAACTGATTGTTTTTCCCTTTAATAGCAAAACGCGGAGCACCTGGTATATGAAATGCCTGAGGGGCATTGTTTATAAAAATATTATAGACCTTCACATCCTTGTCTTTGTCGCCAAGGAGAATTGTAACATCACCATTTTTCGGAACAGAGGGGTGTTGCTGTGCAGTGGCAGTATTGTTTATGCTGCATAAAGCAATGCAGCAGATAGAGCATATTGAGATAAAATGTTTCATAATTGTTTGAATTTAATTATTGAGATATAATAAAGAAGACACTTTTGTTTTTTTGAATACAAGGAGTAAGCGATACTATTTAAAAATAAGCCTCGTTCATCCTAAACGCAAATTTCTTTCGATTAAGCCATACAATAATGGCAAAGAGGAGCATCAATACAAAATTGAATACAAAAGGAAAGCGGTTACTTTCGTTTCCTGCTATCTTTTGGAAAAGATCCATCATAAATGGGGCTATCGTTATCGAAAAGTAGTTAACAGCAAGTACCAGCGAAAGCGCGAGTGTCTCTTTTTTCGGATTCACTACCGAGTCTGCCGCCTTGTCGTACACGATTGGCTGAACTACGCCGTAACCAAATCCCAGCAATAAAGCACCTATTGAAAGAAGTATTAGGTTTTCGCCAGCCACCAATAAGAGTAATCCTGCTGCCATCAATAGTGTCGAAATCAACATGGTGTGCTGTTTCAATACACGGATCACTACAGGAAGGATAAATCCAGGAAGAAAAATTGCAAGAAAAAAGAGCGATGTAACCATGCCCAAATCACTACTACTCATTTTATAACCCTGCATCAAGAATGGAAGGTAGTACGAAATAACGATTACACTGTAACTAAAAAAGAAGTAAAGTCCCATAACGGATACAATACGACTTACCACAAAATCACCGCGCACTTGCTCTTTCGTAAACGATTCAGTAGCATGAGATGCCACGTTAGCTGTTTGTTCTGTACTATTTTGGGTTGATGTATCTACGGTATGCTGTTCTTCCTTTCTTAGAAAGAAAGAAAATAACAGTGGAATAATAGGGATTAGATATACCAAAAATGGATAGTGCCAATCACCAGTACCCAACCAGCCAACAATTAAAGTAGCTCCAACCAACGAAATATTAGCAATTCCTGATTTAATACCTAACTGCTGCATTCTATATTTACCCACAAATGTATCTGTAATCATACCAGCTGCTAGAGGAATAAGCATTCCGCAACCAATACCCAACAAACAACTAATCAAGATAAGGTGCATCATATTCTGAGCAAACAGATAAAGAATACCGCTCAATAGATAAACCAAGAGGGCAAAAACAACGATGGATATTTTATTTTTAGATTCAGATAATCTACCCGATAACAATACAAAAGGAATGATTAAAAGATTCGGCAGTATCGTAAGTAGTTGAATTTCTAACTGTGAAGTATGCGGAAATAGTATATCTAATCTTCCAAGTATGGGAGTGATGGCAAGCCCTGGGAGGTTTACCACTAACGACATTGACCAGATAGCTAGTAGTGTCATAAGCGAGATTGTTCCTCGCCCGGTTTGTATTTTCATAATTTGATCTATTTAACTGATGGCAAGTATGAATTGTTGAATATATAGGAGTAAAAGTTCTAATCCAATAGCTTAACTATTGGATTAGAACTTCGATTATTAATCAATATCAGCATTTTTGATCTCTTCGTCAGATGGCTCATAACCAGCTTTCCATGCAGATGTTTTAGCTGGATTGCGTTTTTCTATTTGCCAGTCGAAAGGTTCGAATGTTGTTGATTCATCTCTCCACTCTTTTTTGCGTTTAGCAAATACGATAAATGGAATAGCAAAGAATATAATTACACCAATGGCTAATATACCTACATACGTAGCAGGGCTACCTGTTGTTATCTGTGCAGGAGGCATAAAGCTTAGAATAAGTGCAATCAAAGCACCAGCTAAACCAATAATTGTAACTGCCCAAATACCAAACTTACCACCAGGGATTTTAAATCCACGTACTTTATTAGGTTGTGTATAACGTAACCAAATACAAGCTGCATAGATAAGAACAACCATGATAAGATAGATGATTGTTGCCATCTGACTCATAATCTGATAAGCCGATTGTACGGATGGAAGCACCACAAGCACAAGTGTAAGCAAGGTAACAAATGCTGCTTGGATATATAGAATAGGTGTTTGGATACCCTGTTTGTTTGTTTTTTGAAGCGAACGAGGTAAGTATCCTGCTTTACCCACAGCCAAAATACCTGTAGACGGACCAGCAATAATTACACTCACCTGTCCAATTACTCCAAATGTAATAAACAGTGCCATCACATTTCCCATCCATGGAATACCAATACTTGCCCAAAGATCGCGGTACGCTACGAGTAAACTCTGTAATAAGTTTATATCCTTAACAGGAACTACCACGCCAATAGCCAATGTAGCAAGTATAAAGATTGCTAGGATGATAATAGCAGCCATAAATATAGCTTTTGGGAAATCTTTGGCAGGATTCTTCATACTCGAAATATGTACCGCCTGCATCTCCATTCCACCGTAGAATAAAAAGATACTTGCAGCTAATACCAATGTGCCGAATTTAGAGAAATCGGGCCAAAATGGATCATTCATTGGAATCTCGATCGGTTTACCAACAACTACATATACAATACCTAAGATAATTAGGAGGGCGGCAGGAATGATTGTTCCGAATAATCCTCCCAGTGTACTTAATTTATTGGCAGACTTCATCCCCCTAAACGTATTAAATGTACTAAACCAGTACACAGCCAACAATACAATAATAGTATACGTTTTATTACTAGCCAAGCGTGCATCAAAAGCCTGCGGCCAGAAGATGTATGCCAATGCCACACTTGAAAACATTAAAACGGATGGAAACCATATTACAACAGTTTGCCACTCTAAATACATTGCAGCCCATCCCCAGCGCGCACCAAAAGCCTCACTAACCCAACGGAAAAGACCACCGCTCTTCGTAAACGTAGAGGCTAACTCAGCACATACTAAAGAGAATGGAATTAAGAATACAATGGCTGCAAAAAGATAATAAAAGATAGAGGTGAATCCGAACTCAGCCTGCGATGCCAATCCACGTAAACTAACAATCGAAGTTACGATCATGATAGTCATCGCTGTTACAGATATCGTAACACCTCTGGCAGCTGATTTACTTGGATTCGGAATGGTTTGTTTGGATGCAGATGCAGTGGTAGGCGCTGCATTTGCTTCTTGTTTGTTTATGTCCATAAATTTTGGTTTGTATTTGTTATATATTTATAAAATAACCCCGCAAGCGATCTTATCCTCATCGGAAAGTATGCTGGCGAGGTTACAACGCGTTGGTGTGAATTATATTACTGGATACGCCTCAGCCATCTTAGTACCGTATCGGTAATGAACGCCTGGTTGAGCCGTAAAGTTTACATTAGAAGCTGCCTCAAACAGCATCACAATATCTGATCCTCCAAATTGGAAGTAAGAGATCTCTTCTCCTTTGCGTAATGTTCTGCCCTCTTCGGCAGTGACTACAACAGAGGATACTTGTGCCATACCCATTGGAAGAATAGCTACTAATCCCATTGGGCTATCAATAACAATTAAACCACGTGTTTGGATAAACTCATAACCTGGATTATCTGGCGCATCAAATGCATGTCGTGCTACAATTTCGTGTTTGCCTGCTTCGTCTCCTACGATTGGTTCTGCATTTACCTCTAAGTAAACAGTACCTTGAATATTACGTGCTTCAACAATACGTCCACCTACTGGTGCATGCTGGCGGTGATAGTCGAATGTGTTTAAAAACGAGTGGGTGAAATATCCCCCTTTGAAACGATCTTTGTATGGGCTACCCTCTAATAGTTCCATCACTTTCCAATGGAAACCTTTGATTGTAATATTCGAGTCTTCACGAATCTCCCACTGTCCACCAAAAGTACAATCGGCAGGAGCGGTAATAATGCATGAGTTTGCTACATCTGCCACAGGACGGAAGCCTG
The DNA here is from genome assembly GCA_947036995.1 of uncultured Parabacteroides sp. GTDB lineage: Bacteria > Bacteroidota > Bacteroidia > Bacteroidales > Tannerellaceae > CAMQTD01. The sequence goes on along the minus strand of CAMQTD010000013.1, from coordinate 4,297 downwards.
GCTTGCACGAGCGACCGAAAAGATCATTGTATGTTTTCCAACCACCACGAGGGCGCAAATACTCATTCATATTATACAGCGGAGAGTCGAAGAATGTTTTTTCTGACTCAGGTGTAAGAGACTCGGGTGTATCCATAAATGCACCAAACTCTTTAATATACTTCACCATCCAAGCCGATAGTGGGGTGAGAGGCTGCATTTTGTCTGTAGGTGCTACTTTAGTTTGCAACGCTAATACGCTTGGCTGATCTAAGATAAAGTAGAATTTACAAACATGTTCGTATACAAGCTTGCCGATATAGTTTTCTACAGGCACCCAATAGAGTTGCTCGTCGAGCCAGCAGTAATAGTCTTCCATGCAATGCAGGTCTTCCATCTCAGCGATGTGATAGCTTTTGGCACATGTTAATGCTTCGTTGAATTTATCTTCCCATTTGTTTGTAGCAATTAAGTCAATTAACTCTTTTACTACGTGATGATGTTTCTTTTCCATACTGTTTTATTTTAAAAATATTGTTTATTTGTTTTATTATAGCATCTCTTTTATCACCTCATCGCGTGCTGCAACTACACAGTCGAGGGTGTGTTTCATAATCTCAGGCGTAACGAATACATTCATAGGATAGGTTTTGAGTGCATATACGATAGCCTCTTCGTCTGCTCCATTGCGATTGTAGTTGGTTGTTCTAAAACCTGTACTGTATGCCATATGAGGGGTAAACTTCTTGTTGATCTTTTTGCCCGAAAGATACCAGTTCCACAACTTCTCGCCAATGGCTTCGGTAAACTCGTTGTATTTAATTAAATCGGCGCGTGCTGCTGGATCTGAAAGCTCTTTATTAAACTGAGCTTTTGCATCTATACCTTCGGGATAAACACGGAAGAGAGTAATGAAACCTGTATTGTCAGGATCTGCCATCACCATATCGGGGTGCTTATGTACGATAGAGTCCATATAGTATCTGCTTTCGAGGATACCACCTAAGATAGCTTGTAATCCGGTTGTGCCAAGATATTTCATGGTAGCCCATCCTGCTAGCGAACCAGATGCGCTACGTGACACTTCGAGTGTGTAATACATCGGGTTGTATGGTGTAACATCTTGTAAGTAAGCATAGCTGCCTCGGCGCATAATACTTTCGAACTCGGCTGCATTTTTATAGACAAAGCAACTACTGGCATAAGGAGAGAATCCAAATTTATGGAAATCAGTACCAATAGCATCCGCATGATGAATGCCTTTAATAGCTGCTAGGTTACGTTTTAATACAAGGAGAATATTCGCGCTAAACTCCAACGGATTGGCTTCAAAGTCGTAATCCTTGAAAACCATCCACGACCATCCAGCTACGGCATCAGCATATAATAGTGCATTGCCGTAAGGGGCAGGGTTGGGGTATTTATCAAGTAACTCTTTTATTTCAGTAATAGGATCAAATACGCTAGCATCTGTAGTTCCCATTGTGCAGATAACTGAAATAACAGGAATTCCTTTCACTCTTAAATCTTGAAGCGTAACCTCTAGCGCTCCTAAATCCATCTGATTGGTAATCGGATCTGTAGGAATCTCGAGTATATTATCCATACCGAGACCAGACCAGTCCGTAGCATTCTCTTTACAGAAGTGCGATTGTGTAGAGCAGATCACTTTACCATCTGTACGTACACCCGAATTACGCGAGTTAGGAAGCACGCGTGTAAGTGCATACTTTAACCCATAAAGCCAACAACCACTACCGCCATATGTATACACACAACCTGCCTTTGTTGGAGACCAACCAAAAAGATTCGCTAACATACCAGCACTTTCAAGCTCTGCTTTGTGCACATTCCACGAAAACTCACCCTCAATAATATTAGGCATAAATATTTGTGGAAGAAGTGAAGCGATAATACTCGCCGTATTTGGTTGAGGCCATACGTTAGCCATTGTAAGCGGACTTGCAACATTAGGCATGCCTTGAAATAGATCTATAGCATCATCTATCACTTTATCAAGATCGCCTGTACCTTTCGGAATGGCGATGTTTTTAACCTCAGGGTATGTATATGTTAACGCTGTGCTATCACCTAAATAAGCAGGTCCATCTTCTTTGGGTTTTAAATTATCAATTTTAACGATTGCTTTTTTTATTGCATCCGCCAAAGGGTCTGTACTTCCTCTAAAAGGAGAGGGGAATTCCGAAGTCATCACTTTACGATATTTAGCCCATGCAGGAGCTTTATCTCCAATGCTACCATGTTCCCAAATACCGTCCATTTTGTCTTTATGTTCCATCATTTTATATAGGTTTTGTCTAGTGAGATTTTAATAATCAAACTAGCTTGTTAAATATGTTTCGATATTATAACATCATGCTGAGAGAAACAGTTTAGTGAAATATGTTAAATAAGTAGATATTAACGAAGCAATTTCTTTATCTTCGCCATTAAAATAAGCATCATAACAATGAAACAACTTGAAATAGTAGGCGCCGATACGTCGAGCCAATTACCTTTACCGTATGCCGATCAGGGTATTCGAGCTGGATTTCCTTCTCCTGCACAAGACTATATGGATCTTTCGATAGATTTGAATAGAGAGTTGATACGCAACCCCTCATCTACATTCTATGGACGTGTAAAAGGGGATAGTATGCAAGATGCAGGTGTTTCGGAGGGCGATGTATTGGTTATTGATAAATCGCTCGAACCGCAAGATGGAGATATGGCAGTCTGTTTCTTGGATGGGGAGTTTACGCTAAAGTTTATTCAATTAGAGAAAGATGCGATATGGCTTATTCCGGCAAACGAAGCCTACGACCCCATTCGTGTAACCGTCGAAAACGAATTTTTAATCTGGGGGATTGTAACCTACACTATCAAGAATAATCGTAAAAAGACGTTCAAAAAAAGAGTTGTTGTATGATTGGGCTAGTAGACTGTAATAACTTTTACGCCTCTTGCGAGCGTGTGTTCAATCCAGCCTTGCGCGGAAAACCCATTGTCGTGCTGAGTAATAACGATGGCTGTGTGGTGGCACGTAGCAACGAGGCAAAGGCGTTGGGTATTCCGATGGCAGCACCGCTGTATCAAGTGAAACATATTATTGACAAAGAGCATGTAGCCGTATTCTCGTCTAACTATACATTGTATGGCGATATGTCTCATCGGGTGATGAGCACACTGAATAGTTTTGTCGAAGAGATGGAAATTTACTCTATCGACGAAGCATTTGTCGATTTCTCTTGTTTCCCCGTTGAGGCGGTTGCACAAAAGGCAGCAGAAATAGTGCGTGCAGTAACACGAAGCACAGGTATACCGATTAGTATCGGTATTGCAGAGACTAAAACCTTGGCAAAGATGGCAAGTCATTTTGCAAAACGTTATCCAGCCTATAAAGGTGTTTGTTTGATTGATAATGAAGAGAAGCGCACCAAAGCACTAAGCTTGACACCAGCAGGGGAGGTGTGGGGTATCGGACGTAAGTCTGTCGAAAAGTTACGCTATTACAGTGTGCATACAGCTTACGACTTAATACAGCGTTCAGAATCGTGGGTGCGGAGAGAACTAACAGCATCGGGTGTGCAGACGTGGAAAGAACTTCAAGGCATACAAGCTGTAGGCGCTAACACAACGCAAGGAAAGAAGAGTATCTGTACTTCGCGCTCATTTGGCGAGATGGTTTCAGATTTTGGCACACTCTTAGAGTCTGTAGCCTCTTTTGCCTCTGCCTGTTCTGAAAAGCTACGCAAGCAGCACTGTTGCACACGTACGGTAATGGTGTTTATCTATACCAATCGCCATCGTGCCGACTTACCACAATACTCCCAAACGCACGTAATGAACCTAAGCATTGCCACCAATAACCCTGCGGAGTTAATTATGCACTGCAAAGAGGCGCTGAAACAGATCTACTGCGACGGCTATCAGTATAAAAAAGCGGGTGTGATTGTGAGTGATTTCATCCCTGAGAATCAAGTTGCATTAGATCTATTCGACCCGATAGACCGCACAAAGCAGCGCAAACTAGTTGCCGTAACGGATGCTTTAAATAAGAAGAACGGACATAATACCATTCAGTTGGCTGCTTTAGGCAGTGGAAAGAAATGGGCATTAAAGAATGAATTTATCTCCAAGCGCTTCACAACCAACTGGAATGATTTGATTACGATTCACGCTCCTGCTCCAGCTTCTTTAGATAACTCTGCCAGCCTGGGCAAAACTTCGAATGCCAAAACCAAATCCGACCAATAATACTACGTGGATTCTCTACTGCTTTTTCTCGAAATGCACATGTTTCACATGCGTGTTGTTT
>CAMQTD010000012.1 GCA_947036995.1 uncultured Parabacteroides sp. | reverse complement strand
TATTTAGGGCTGAATAGCGGCGTAGCTCGGAACATCTTCTAAAAAGTTATACCGTTTATTGCTGTAATCTATCTCGCAACAATAATGCGAACGCCCATTGCTTACGATTAAATAATTAACTTGCATAACCATGTTGTAACGCACAATTTGGTCGAACACAGCCTGAGTAATATTTACTTGGGCTGCTTTGTATTCGATCACCATCAGTGGCGCAAGGTATTTATCGTACACTACGGTGTCGCATCTGCGCGATGTGCCGTTCAGTGTTAGTGCTATCTCGTTACCCATAAGCTCTTTAGGGTATCCTTTTACGGTGATTAAGTAATTGATAAAGCGCTGTCGCACCCACTCTTCGGGTGTTAGAACAACATACTTTTGTCGCAATGGATCAAAAATAAGTTTTTTACCATCTTTCTCTTTCATTTTAGGAGTATATAATGGTAGGTTTAATGCAGGCATTTTGCTATATTTGTTTATTAATTGAATAAGAATTAAGTCAAAGATAGTAATTTATGAAAACAAAACAAGAAATTGTGGAAAATTGGTTGCCCCGATACACTGAGCGCCGATTAGAGGATTTTACCGAATATATTCTTTTGACAAATTTCTCAAACTATGTCTCGCTTTTTGCGAAGCATTTTGAAGTGCCCATTGTGGGAGAGAAATCTTCGATGCCAAGTGCTTCGGCAAATAACATTACGATTATCAATTTCGGCATGGGTAGTTCTAACGCAGCAACAATCATGGATTTGCTCTCTGCAGTAAATCCTAAGGGTGTTCTCTTTTTAGGAAAATGTGGCGGATTGAAAAAAGCAAATACATTGGGCGATTATATTTTGCCCATTGCAGCAATTCGTGGTGAAGGTACATCGAATGAGTATCTACCGCCCGAAGTTCCTTCGCTTCCTGCTTTTTCGATGTTGCGTGCAATTTCGTCGGCAGTTCGAGACAATGGGCGCGACTACTGGACGGGCACAATCTACACCACGAACCGCCGTGTATGGGAGTATGACGAAACTTTTAAAAAATATTTGCAAATAACGCACGCTACAGCAATTGACATGGAGACTGCAACCCTGTTTACAGCTGGTTTTGTGAACAAAATACCGATAGGAGCATTGCTGCTAGTATCGGACAAACCACTTGATAGTGAGGGAGTAAAGACTGATGAAAGCGATCGATTAATAACGAAAAACTTTGTTGAAGAACACGTGTTTTTAGGCATAGAATCGCTGAAACAAATAATAGAAGAAAAAAAGACGGTGCAACACATTCGTTTTAACTGGTAACATATTAAGCATGGCAAAAAAAGAATATACGTTCGAGGAGATTTGTAGAGACATAAAAAACAAAAAAATAGCACCGATCTACTGTTTGATGGGTGAAGAGCCCTTTTTTATAGATCAAATTACAGATCTAATTATCGAAAATGGATTAGACGATGCAGAGAGAGATTTTAATCAAGTTATCTATTATGGTGCAGATACAGATGCTGCTACGGTAATGAATGCAGCAAGACGTTTTCCGATGATGGCTGAGCGACAGCTTGTTATCGTGAAAGAGGCGCAGCTGATTCGGAATATCGATGCACTTAGCTTTTATGCCAAGAATCCATTGAACTCTACCGTTTTAGTATTAAATCATAAGTATAAAAACTTAGATAGACGTAAGTCTCTAGCTTCGTCTATCGAAAAAGTAGGCATTGTATTTGAATCGAAAAAGGTGCCAGACTACAAGATGGCAGGCTTTATTACCTCTTATCTAAAAGATAAAGGGGTAGGTATCGACTCAAAAGCAGCTCAAATGCTAGCCGATTACTTAGGTAATAGCTTAAATAAGTTAGTGAAAGAGCTTGAAAAGTTGACTATTCTGCTTCCAGAGCATGCAAAACGAATAACACCCGAATTAATTGAGACAAATATAGGAATTAGCAAAGAGTACAATAACTTTGAGCTGATAAAGGCTTTAGCCTCGAAAAATGTGTTGCAAGCAAATCGCATTATTCAGTATTTTGAAAAGGATCCGAAAAACAATCCAATACAGGTAACACTTCCTGTATTATTTAACTATTTCAGTAACTTACTAATTTGTTACTATACCAACGATAAATCGGATAGTAGCTTAATGCAGGCCCTAGGATTGCGAGGAAGTTTCCAACTCAAGGATTACCAAATTGGATTGAGAAATTATAAGCCAATGAAGGTTTTTAATTTGATTGGCGAAATACGTACGTGTGATGCAAAATCAAAAGGAATTGATAATGTATCGGCAAGCAGTGGAGATATATTAAAAGAGCTACTTTATAAAATATTACATTGATTTGATTTAACAATAGGGTAGGAGGGGCACAAAAAGAGGGCTCTCTTTCGTTACTTAGTAATAGGTAACGAAAGAGAGCCCTCTTTTTTATGTCCAATTTTCGGCATACTCTGAATATATAAAGTAAAATATTCGAACCTTTTTAGGAAACTTAGGTTACTGCCATATTGTCAACACAAGTATGTGCGGTACAGCGTAAATAATTTTAATGTATACAATAAGATACGAGTTACAAATGTATATACTATATTATTGTATACAATTGCGCTCAAATAGATTACAAATGTATATTTAAAGGCTATTATACATTTGTAAATTGGTTACATTACTAATATAATCACGCTGTAGAGGTATTTGTATATGGTACTATTTATAAAGATGTAACTACCGAAGAACCAGTTATATAAGCACTACCCTCTTATCTGCAAGTGTAAGTTATAGATTAGTGCTGATATCCTTTGTAAACAGTTTGAAATATAAAAGCATAATTCGAGCAATAAGAGCCGTATACCCAGATAAATAGATATCAATAGCATTAAATTAGATGAAACAAATTTTCGAAAGATCGGACTGTTTACGATTGTATGCAATAACAAATGTGTACTCTGGTTACATTTGTGTTTTAAATTATTACATTTATAAATTGCAATTACGGATACAAATGTATATCTTTGTATCGGCTTCAAAAGAAGCATTTGTTTTGTTTTAAACAAGACATATTGTCCTATTTAGGTAAACTAATATAATAACACATTATACAAAATGAAAGATCGAATATTAAAAGTAATGGAGCGTGAAGCATTGACTCCAGCGCGTTTTTCGGAAGCAATTGGAATACAGCGTTCTGCCATGTCGCACATCGTTTCGGGTCGCAACAATCCTAGCCTAGACGTGCTCATGAAGATATTATCGACCTATACACACATTAGTACAGATTGGCTTTTGAAGGGCGAAGGTCCGATGTATAAGACCGAAAACAATAATTATCAACCCTCTCTATTCACTGAGAATGACGAAATCAGACCTGAGATACGTGTTGTTCCCGAGAAATCGCTGCAATCGATAGTTGAGCTTCCTAAAAGTGAGGTTAAAGCCACAGAGATAGAACAAGTTACATACGAAGAAAGGAGTTCGAAAAATGTGAGCAAAATAATGATTTTTTATTCAGATAATACATTTGAAACGTTTACCCCTGAAAAAAATAAAACAGAGTAGCTTATATAAGATAAGATTCGTGTATCTTTGTAAAAAACAATTATTATATATTATATAGATGAAAAAGTATATGTTAGACATGAAGGTTACAGCAAATGTAAGCCTTCAGCCAAACTACACCCTTTTAAAGTTAACGAGTGAGGAAACTTTACCAGCGATGTTGCCAGGACAGTTTGTCGAAGTTAGAGTTGATGGATCGCCTACAACCTTTCTTCGCCGTCCGATCTCCATTAATTTTGTTGATAAAGCAGCAAACGAGTTGTGGTTATTGATTCAATTGATTGGTGATGGAACAAAGAAAATGGCACAATGTGCAGTTGGAGATCTTGTAAATGTGATGCTTCCGCTCGGAAATAGCTTTACAATCCCTACAACTGATGCAGCGCAGACGAAATTACTTCTTGTTGGAGGTGGTGTAGGTACTGCGCCAATGCTGTATCTAGGTGCTTGTTTAAAAGCAGCAGGCTTTGCGCCTATCTTCCTTTTGGGTGCTCGTTCTGCTTCAGATCTTTTGCAGTTGGAAGACTTCAAACAGTATGGAGAGGTATATATGACAACCGAAGATGGCTCGGCAGGTGAAAAAGGGTATGTAACAAACCATTCAATCTTGAATGAGGTTGATTTTAGTCAGATCTATACTTGTGGGCCAAAGCCTATGATGATGGCTGTGGCTAAACATGCTAGTAGTAAAAATATCGCTTGTGAGGTCTCGCTAGAGAATACAATGGCATGTGGTATTGGTGCTTGTTTGTGTTGTGTAGAAAAAACGAGTGAAGGACATGTATGTGTATGTACAGACGGTCCGGTATTTAATATAGAAAAGTTGACATGGCAAAATTAAATGTAAATATAGGTGGCTTAGAATTTAAAAATCCTGTAACTACCGCCTCTGGAACCTTTGGATATGGTTTAGAGTTTGCAGACTTCATGGATTTATCTAAAATAGGTGGTATATTCGTAAAGGGTACAACCATTATGCACCGCGAAGGGAATCTTTATCCACGTATGGCCGAAACGTCAGCAGGAATGCTTAACGCAGTAGGATTGCAGAATAAAGGTGCTGACTATTTCGCCGAAACGATCTATCCTAAGATCAAAGATATCGATACGAATATGATGGTTAACGTGAGTGGTTCGACACTTGAGAACTACATCGAATGTGCCGAAAAGATCGCAGCACTGGAAAATATTCCTGCTATTGAGCTAAATATCTCGTGTCCTAACGTGAAGCAAGGTGGTATGGCTTTTGGTGTTACGCCTCAAGGTGCTGCCGAGGTGGTACGTGCTGTTCGTAAGATCTATCCAAAGACCCTTATTGTAAAATTGTCTCCAAACGTAACAGATATTACAGAGATTGCAAAAGCGGTAGAGGGCGAAGGTGCAGATGCTGTTTCGTTAATCAATACAATGCTCGGAATGGCTGTTGATGCAGAGAAACGTAAGCCTATACTGTCTACAATAACTGGAGGGTTATCTGGCCCATGTGTAAAGCCTGTAGCGCTTCGTATGGTATGGCAAACATATAACGCTGTTAAGATTCCAATTATTGGCTTAGGAGGAATCTCGAACTGGAAAGATGCTGTTGAATTTATGTTAGCTGGGGCTACTGCGATTCAAATCGGGACATACAACTTTGTTGACCCTGCGATATCAGAAAAGACAGTTGTAGGAATCAATGACTACTTGGACAGACATGGTTTTGAATCAGTAACAGATATTATTGGAGCATTAGAAGTTTAAGCGCTACGAGCCATAACATCGAATCTACCTCAATATAGGTTTTTTGTAACAGCGTGAAGTGTCTCGGTATAAGCAATGTAATACCGAATCGCTTCACGCTGTTTATTTTTGTAACATACCACAACTATCTTTTGTATCTTTTAAATCTACTCTTGAAAACTATCTTGCAACTTGCTCTGTTAATTTATTATAGTATATAGAAAATAAATAAAGTTATTCTTATTCATAATAAATCACTTCTGCCTTATGAATTCATCAGCGATCAAATTGCACTCATTAGGATTGACAGATATCAAAATTGATTTGTATCTCTTTCTGTATGTTTTAGGTAGCGTATTGTTTATACAATGTTCTCTTTTGCTTGCCTCTGTTGGCGCTGTGTGTATGCCTATCTCTCTCTTTACGGTGGTTGCCTCCCCTGTTGTTTGTTGCTTTATCATAAAGAGTTTATTGCTGCCGTTAGGATTTACCTCTAACTTACATTGTAAGCGAATAAACTTGTCTGGTTAGTTGATCGTTTACCATCTCTATTGTAGCAAATGTCGTATAATAACAAGTAGCAAAAAAGCTCTATGAAAAGATAAAAGAGAAAAAAAGGTAGCTGATTTTAGCTTCTAAGGCTTCAAATCAATTTAATTTAGCATTTATCTATTTTAGAGATTCAATAAACTTGACTACCTTTGTACAAAAATTATACAAATGAAATTTGATTTGCAATATAGCGATTCTAAAACGAACGCAAGAGCTGGTGTTATCACAACTGATCACGGTACAATTGAGACACCTATTTTTATGCCTGTAGGTACTGTTGGGTCGGTTAAGGCTGTACACATGACTGAACTAAAAGAGGATATTAAAGCTGAAATAATTTTAGGTAATACTTATCATCTCTATTTACGTCCAGGACTTGATATTTTAGAACGTGCTGGAGGGTTGCATAAGTTTAATAGTTGGGATAAACCAATTTTGACTGATAGTGGTGGCTTTCAGGTGTTTTCGCTTTCGGGTAACCGCAAGTTAAATGAGCAAGGAGCTGAATTCCGTTCGCATATTGATGGGTCTAGACATCTATTCACACCCGAAAATGTAATGGATACGCAACGTATTATTGGTGCTGATATCATCATGGCATTTGATGAGTGCTGTCCGGGAGATGCAGATTACCGTTATGCAAAGAGTTCATTAGCACTTACAGAGCGTTGGTTAGACCGTTGCTTTACACAATTCAACTCAACAGAACCAAAATATGGATATAACCAATCCCTTTTTCCTATTGTTCAAGGTTGTGTATATCCTGATTTACGCCGTAAAGCAGCCGAAAACATCGCAAATAAAGGTGCCGATGGTAATGCGATTGGTGGATTAGCTGTAGGTGAACCGACAGATAGAATGTATGAAATGATTGAGGTTGTAAATGAGATACTACCTAAAGATAAGCCAAGATATTTGATGGGCGTTGGTACGCCTGTAAATCTATTAGAGGCGATTGAGCGCGGTGTAGATATGTTTGACTGCATTATGCCTACCCGAAATGGTCGTAATGGACAGATTTTTACCAAAAATGGTATTATGAATATGCGTAATAAAAAGTGGGCAGATGATTTTTCGCCACTTGAAGCGGATGGAGCATCTTATGTAGATACGTTATATAGTCGTGCATATCTTCGTCATCTATTAACATCACACGAGTTATTGGGAATGCAAATTGCATCTATTCATAATCTAGCCTTCTACCTTTGGTTGGTTAAGGAGGCGCGTAAGCATATTATTGCGGGAGATTTTTCAATTTGGAAAAGTGGAATGGTAAGACAGTTATCTAATAGGTTGTAACAATGGATTTCAAAATAAAAAAATTAGATTGGTATATCATTAGACAATTTCTGGGCACTTATGTGTTTGCAATTGTATTGATTATATCTATATCTGTTGTATTTGATATCAATGAGAAGATTGATAGCTTTTTAAAGCCAGAAGTGACATTGTGGGCGATTGTAACAGATTATTACATGAATTTTGTGCCCTACTTTGCCAACCTCTTTAGTCCGTTATTTACTTTTATTGCTGTTATATTCTTTACTTCAAAGATGGCAGACAATTCGGAAGTAATAGCCATGCTTGCTAGCGGAATGAGTTTTAGGCGTTTTATGAAGCCCTATTTTATCTCTGCTGCTATAATTGCTACTGTCACTTTCATTTTAAATAGTTTTATTATTCCGCCTGCCAATATTACGCGGATTGATTTTCAAAACACCTATATTAAGAATAAGAAAGTAGACTATGCACGTAATGTGCAATTAGAGGTAGAACCAAGTGTTATAGCCTATTTTGATAGGTATGATGCTCGTTCAAATATGGGTTATCGCTTTTCGCTAGAGAAGTTTGAAGGTAAAAAGCTTATTTCTCGTCTCTCGGCTAACTCTATTAAATATGACTCGTTGCATAACTGGACTGTGATAGATTATATGATAAGAGATTTTCATGGCATGAAGGAGACGATAACCAAGGGCACGCGTATGGATACAGTGATGACTATTGTACCATCCGATTTTTTAATTTCAAAGAATGATTGTGAAACAATGACCACGCCCGAACTTGATGTTTATATTAATAGGCAGAAGAAAAGGGGTATTGGTAATATTCAATTGTTCGAAATAGAGTATCATAAGCGTTTTGCAGCAATTATGGCAGCATTTATCTTAACAACGATTGGCGCTTCACTTTCGTCTCGTAAAATTAAAGGGGGAATGGGATTGAATATTGGTATTGGGTTAGGACTCAGCTTTGCTTATATTCTTTTTACCACAGTAACATCTACCTTTGCCATTAATGGATATGTAAGCCCTATGATGGCAGCATGGATTCCGAATATAGTATATACGTTTATTGCGATTATTCTTTATCAGAAGGCTCCGCGATAAGATTGTAAAGGTGAATTTGTCAGTACATATATGTATAAAAAAACAAGAGTCTGTATCTTTAATAGATACAGACTCTTGTTTTTTTATAATCTTATTAGATCAATCTAAAAAAGTTTTTAATTGATCTGCTGAGATATTTGTTGCAAGAATAACACCCTTATCATCTATTAAAAAGTTTTTGAAGCCTTTCTCAAGCTTATACTTTTTATAAAGATCGGATTGTTTACCTTGCTTGTCTTGGTATTGACTCTGTGTTTCAAGTCGATCTATTCTTACCGTTTCGCTGAAAATTGACTCTTTTTCGTCAAAAGATATCGAAAGCATTTCAACTTGGTTCGAATCTAGTTTTTTAATCTCATTACAAAATTTGATGTTGTTTACACGCGATTCAGCATCGTAAGCTGCCCAAAACTGTAGCAGTGTGTATTTACCATCCTCTTTTAAGAAATCAAACGTAGGTTCGCTTCCTAAAAACTCTATTCTCGGTGCAAGGTTACCAGGAGTTATCCCTTCTGATATTTTTGCATTCTTAAAGTCTGCTGACATGATAAATATAGCAACAGACACAAGGAGAACATAAGCTCTAATCTTCATACTTTAATTTTTACGTTACACTTAATCGAATGAATAACCTATTTTACTCAATCTTTTGAGGTATTGAACTAGATAGGTAAATTAATCCGACTCCTGATTTTCAGGAGTTTAATCCAATAGAATTTTACGCTTAAAATCTATATGAGGACTAAACCGCTGCAAATATAAGGACCAAATCAGTTACAATCCAAATAAATAGTGATATTAGGCGTATAAAACAAGTATTATTATATGTTTTTCAGCATAACTGTTAATTATCTCTATCGATTTGCATTAGTGAATAAATTTATTATTAATGAATGTATTCCTTTGAACAATTTTAAACAGTGTTAGGTGATTTACCCTGCATCTGTCTTGCAAACCAACGTAATGTTATCTATCTTTGCAGTAGATAAAAAGTTGATTATGGAACAAGATATAAAAAAAGACAAAGAGATTATTTTACTGAGCATATCAGGTCAAGATGAACCTGGTGTAACAGCTCAGTTGACAGAAGTATTAGCTAAGCATGATGCTTTGATTTTGGATATCGGTCAAGCTGATATTCACAATAATCTTTCATTAGGTATATTATTTCAAAGTACAGATGGTAATGCTGGAGATATACTAAAAGATCTATTATTTAAGAGCTACGATTTAAATGTAACTGTTAAGTTCAGCCCCATAACAGATGAGAAATATGAAAAATGGGTTGGCTTACAAGGAAAAAACCGCTATATCATCACTATTCTAGGACGTATGCTAACTGCTCGTCAGATTGCTTCTGTTTCAAAAATTGTAGCTGAGCAGGGAATGAATATTGATGACATCAAGCGCTTGACAGGTCGTATTCCTTTGGATCAAAACGAACGTTCACCTAAAGCAAGTGTAGAGTTTTCGGTAAGAGGTACGCCTAATGATATTGAATTGATGCAGCGTAGCTTTATGCAATTATCTGTAGATCAACAGGTAGATATCTCTTTTCAAGAGGAAAGTATGTATCGTCGTATGCGTCGCTTAATTTGTTTTGATATGGATTCGACCTTAATTGAAACAGAAGTTATAGATGAATTAGCTGTACGTGCAGGTGTTGGCGACGAAGTTAAAGCAATTACAGAGGCTGCTATGCGCGGTGAAATTGATTTTTCGGAAAGTTTCAAGCAGCGTTGTGCTTTGCTTAAGGGATTAGATGTTTCAGTAATGCAAGAGATAGCTGAAAATTTACCAATTACAGAAGGTGCTGCACGCTTGATGCGTATCTTGAAAAAAGTAGGATTTAAAATTGCTATTCTCTCAGGAGGATTTAGTTATTTTGGAAATTATTTAAAGCAACAACTTGATATTGACTATGTGTATGCCAATGATTTAGAAATTGTAGATGGAAAATTGACCGGTAGACATCTTGGTGATATTGTAGATGGAAAACGTAAAGCAGAACTTTTGCGCTTAATTGCTCAGGTCGAAAACGTAGATATTCGTCAAACAGTTGCCGTTGGAGATGGTGCAAATGACCTTCCAATGATAAGTATTGCTGGTTTAGGAATTGCATTTCATGCTAAACCTAAAGTAAAAGAAAATGCTAAACAAAGTATTTCGACAATTGGTTTAGATGGTATCCTCTATTTTCTAGGCTACAAAGACTCTCACTTAGATGAGCAAATGTAAATTAACAACAAACAAGTAAAAGATGATAAAACATATTGTAATGTTTCGCCTAATTGAGTTTAATACTCCAGCAGAGAAACAAGCTAAAATGATTGAGATTAAGCAAGCTCTAGAAGCATTGAAAGATGAAATAAAGGAACTTCATTCAATTAAAGTGGATTTTAATTGTAATCCAGCAGAGGTGTATGACCTGATATTGACAACAGAACTTAGTTCATTGGAAGATGTTAGCATATATGCAAATCACCCTGCGCATCAAGCTGTAGGAAAAAATATTATTGCAGCAGTAAAGGCTGATAGAGCATGTGTAGATTTTGAATATTAAAATCAAATAAAGAGATGAAAGATTTTAATATTGAAGAACGTGTCGAAAAAGCTAAATCATTATTTTTAGATGGTTTTAACTGTTCGCAGTCAGTGTTTTTAGCATATAGTGATCTATTTGATCTTGATACTGAGATAGCGAAATCTATGTCAGTATCTTTTGGAGGAGGTGTTGGTAGGATGCGTGAGATATGTGGTACAGTGAGTGCGATGGCTATGCTTGCAGGATTTAAATATCCTGTGCCTGATCCACGTGATATTACGCGTAGAACAGAAAACTACAGTGTTGTACAGGAGCTTGCTGAGCAGTTTAAACAAAAGCATAACTCTTTGGTTTGCCGAGACTTGCTTCCGGCTGCTGAGGCATCAAGCAAAAACCCAGTTCCATCAGCGCGTACACCTCAATATTATGAGAAGCGTCCTTGCTTACTTTATGTTGAAGATGCAGCGCGTATGGCCGGGAATATGCTCAAAAACGCTTAGTTAAGTAGTTTTATTTGCATAATATGAATCAATAAATAATGGATGTGGAAGATTTTTTAGCCGATTTAAATAAAAGTCAGCGGGATGCAGTTACTTATACAGATGGTGCATCGCTAGTTGTAGCAGGTGCAGGATCTGGTAAAACACGTGTGCTGACTTATAAAATAGCTTATTTGCTGTTGCAAGGAATTTCTCCGCATGCAATTTTATCACTTACGTTCACCAATAAGGCTGCACGTGAGATGAAGCTTCGCATTGCTGCTGTGGTGGGCGATGCTGTAGCTAAGCGTCTTTGGATGGGTACATTTCACTCTATATTTTCGCGTATTTTACGATCCGAAGCAGAATGTATTGGGTATCCCTCTTCGTTTACAATCTATGATAGTGCCGATTCGAAAAGCTTGTTGAAGTCAATCATGAAAGAGATGCAGCTTGATGATAAGACTTATCGATTGAATATGGTACAAAGCAGAATTTCAAATGCAAAAAATGCGCTTGTTACTTCGGGTAGTTACCAATCTAATAAGGATTTGATAGCAGGAGATATTAGCTCTAAGGTGCCTCTGATTCACGAGATTTACACTCGCTACCAAAACCGTTGTAAGCAAGCTGGAGCAATGGATTTTGATGATTTATTGCTTCAAACAAATATCCTATTCAGAGACCATCCAGCGGTATTAGAAAAATATCGAGGGCATTTCCAGTATATTTTAGTGGATGAGTACCAAGATACGAATTCTGCACAGCATATGATAATACAACGCTTGAGTGAGATTCATCAGCGTATTTGTGTTGTTGGTGATGATGCTCAAAGTATCTACTCTTTCCGTGGAGCTAATATTGATAATATACTAAAGTTCAAGCAGATTTACAATAACTGTCAGGTGTTTAAGTTAGAACAAAACTATCGCTCTACACAAACGATTGTGAATGCGGCAAATAGTTTGATCGATAAAAATACTGAACAAATACCGAAAACAGTGTTTTCAGAGAATGCTGTTGGTGAAAAAATAAAAGTTACAGCATCTTACTCTGATTATGAAGAGGGATATGCTGTGGCAAGTGGTATATTAGAGCTGCAGGAGAATAAGTCGTATGACTTTTCTCATTTTGCAATTCTTTACCGTACAAATGCACAATCACGTATATTGGAAGAGGCATTGCGTAAACGCAATATCCCATACCGTATTTATGGAGGTTTGTCTTTTTATCAGCGTAAAGAGATCAAAGATGTGCTGGCTTATTTCCGAATGATTGCAAATCCTCACGATGAAGAGGCATTGAAGCGTATTATCAATTACCCAACAAGAGGTATTGGAGATACAACAATGAAAAAAGTATTTACTGCTGCCATGGAGTATCAAGTTAGTCCATGGAATGTTATTTCGGATCCACAAGCCTATAATTTGGCTGTGAATAATGGTACGCAAAATAAATTAAGAGTCTTTTCGGCTTTAATTGAATCATTTAGAGATCTAGCAAGCAACCTCAATATAAATGATTTAGCAACGCTAGTAGTTAAACAATCGGGCCTATCAGCATTACTCTATCAAGATCGTTCCGTAGAAGGTATCAGCAGACAGGAGAACTTACAAGAATTATTAAAAGGAATCAGTGAGTTTTGTGATATTAAGCGCGAAGAGGGTGAAGAGGAAACATATGTAGGTGATTTCTTAGCTGAAATATCTTTAATGAGCGACCAAGATACGAATACTGATGAAAACAGGGATCAGGTAACAATGATGACTGTACATGCAGCTAAAGGACTTGAGTTTAAAAATGTATTTGTTGTAGGACTGGAAGAGGAGTTGTTTCCCTCGTCGATGAACAAAGATAATTATAAAGCAATTGAAGAGGAGCGCAGGTTATTTTATGTTGCTATAACCAGGGCAGAAGAACACTGCTTCTTGACGTATGCAGAGAATCGCTATTTGCATGGTAAAAGTAATTTTTGCACACCTAGTCGCTTTTTAAAAGATATAGATCCATCTTATTTACAGATGGCAGAAGGAAGAGGTAGATCTTTTGCGTCAGAGCGTAATACATACAATTCACCACTTAAACAGCCGCATCAAGCTTATAGTCAAACAATAGTCTCAACAGAAAACAAGACGAATGTTACTACAGAGCGATTAAAATCTATACCGACCAACACATTGAATTCAGTCTCAATTGATTTTGCGAAAGGATTGACTTCGGGTACACGTATCAGACATGATAGATTTGGTGATGGGAAGGTGTTGACATTAGAGTGTTCGCAGAGTGATAAAAACGATATTAAAGTAAAGGTTCTTTTCAATCATTTTGGCGAAAAGCAACTATTATTGAAATATGCCAAGTTTACCATTCTGGAGTAACCAGAATTACATATTGATATATTAGTAAGCGGTAGTATTTAAAAATCTATTTTTGTAGATTGAATAAAAAATATTTTTATATCTTAGCGCATTAATTCAAGAGATAAAATTTAAGTAAATATAGTTATGGGTATTTTTAGCTTTTTCTCAAAAGACAAGAAGGAAACATTAGACAAAGGATTATCTAAAACAAAAGAGAATGTTTTCTCAAAAATTTCGCGTGCAATTGCAGGTAAAAGCACGGTAGACGAAGATGTATTAGATAATTTGGAAGAGGTTCTAATTACTTCGGATGTGGGAGTTGAAACTACTCTTAAAATTATTTCAAGAATTGAAGAACGTGTTGCTCGTAATAAGTACATGGGAACCAGTGAACTGAAGAATATACTCCGAGAAGAAATTGCTGATCTATTAACTGAAAACAATACAGTTGATAGCGAAGTATTTACGACACCGGAAGATAAGAAACCTTATGTAATAATGGTGGTAGGAGTTAATGGCGTTGGTAAAACAACGACTATTGGTAAATTAGCATATCAATTAAATAAAGCTGGTAAAAAAGTCTATTTAGGTGCAGCAGATACATTTAGAGCGGCAGCAGTAGAACAACTTGTGATATGGAGTGAGCGTGTGGGCGTACCTATCGTTAAGCAAAAAATGGGTTCAGACCCTGCTTCGGTTGCTTTTGATGCATTAACCTCAGCAAAGGTTAATAATGCTGATGTAGTTATTATTGATACTGCTGGTCGTTTACACAATAAAATTGGCTTGATGAATGAACTTACTAAGATAAAAAATGTGATGCAGAAGGTAGTTCCTGATGCTCCACACGAAATCTTATTGGTATTAGATGGTTCTACAGGACAAAATGCTTTTGAACAAGCAAAACAATTTACTGCAGCAACAGAAGTTAATGCGCTTGCGGTAACTAAATTGGATGGAACAGCAAAAGGTGGTGTTGTAATTGGTATATCAGACCAATTTAAAATACCAGTTAAATATATTGGTTTAGGAGAAGGTATTGAAGATTTACAAGTGTTCCGTAAAAAAGAGTTTGTAGATTCTTTGTTTGGAGAATAATAAAATAATTGAATGAAAAAAAATAAAGTAGATATTATTACACTTGGTTGCTCAAAAAACTTAGTGGATTCGGAAATGTTGATGCGTCAATTTACTGCTAATGGGTATACTGTAGCACATGATCCACATAAGATTGATGGTGAAATTGTAGTAATTAACACTTGTGGATTTATTGGTGATGCTAAAGAAGAATCTATTAATATGATTTTGGATGTTGCAGAAGCTAAAAAACAGGGAAAAATAAAGAAGCTTTTTGTAATGGGATGCTTATCGGAGCGCTATTTAAAAGACCTTCAAGTAGAATTACCTGAAGTGGATCAATTCTATGGTAAGTTTAACTGGAAAGAGTTATTGGCTAACCTAGGAAAGTCGTATTACAATGATTTATCCGAAGATCGCATTATCACAACGCCTTCTCACTATGCTTATCTAAAAATTGCAGAGGGGTGTAATCGTATGTGTGCCTATTGTTCTATCCCAATTATAACAGGTAAATATCAATCACGCCCGATGGAGGTGATTGAGAATGAAGTGCGGTTGTTAGTTGCTAAAGGTGTGAAGGAGTTTCAAGTTATAGCACAAGATTTGACTTATTATGGTTTTGATATATATAAGAAGTTTGCTTTAGCTGAATTGATTGAGCGAATTTCTGATATCCCTGGAGTGGAGTGGATTCGATTACACTATGCTTATCCAACGCAATTTCCATACGATTTATTGCGTGTAATGCGTGAAAGAGATAATGTTTGCAACTATCTTGATATTGCATTGCAGCACATCAGTGATAATATGTTGAAACAGATGCGTAGACATATAACAGCCGAAGAGACGTATACATTACTTGATCGCATACGTAAAGAGGTGCCAGGCATTCATTTACGCACTACATTAATGGTAGGGCATCCTGGAGAAACTGAAGCTGACTTCGATCAATTGGTTGAATTTGTAAAAAAAGCTCGCTTTGAAAGGATGGGAGCATTTACCTATTCTGAAGAGGAGGGTACCTATTCTGCTAAAAATTATACAGATGATATCCCAGCAGAGGTAAAGCAAGATAGACTTGATTACTTGATGCGCATTCAGGAACAGATATCTGCAGAGATAAATGATCAGAAAATAGGGCAAATATTGCGTGTTATGATTGATAGAGAAGAAGAAGATTTCTATGTAGGGCGCACAGAATGTGATTCTCCAGAAGTAGATCCAGAAGTGCTTATAGCTAAAACTGAACCGCTTCAAATAGGATCATTCTATGATGTGTTAATCGAAAATGCTCAAGCTTTTGATCTATATGCATCCTTAGTAAAAACAAATTAATTGAATTAAAATAGATGAACGAGAGTGAATTAATAACGTTATTAGCTGAAAATTCAACAATAGATGAACAGGATATAAAATGCATGCTAAGTGCCTTTTCAACGGTTGTATCTGAACGTTTAGAGGCTTATGATGTTGTTAATCTTTCTTCATTAGGCTGTTTCGAGGTCGAAAAGCACGAACAATATGTTTCTGTTCAATCTTTGGATAACAAACAATTTTTAGTTCCTCCTCGTTTTAATCCTGTTTTTAAATCATATCTTGCTGATATCAGTGCTATTGAAAAGGAGAAGAATCTATGAATATGAAAATAGACTTCGATGATATAATTTCTTTACTTGCTACGAAAAGTGGAAAAGATAGGTCTTTATGCGAATCCTTTTTAAAAGAACTTATAAATACTTTTAATACACAACTTCTAGCAGGAGAGTCAATCCCTATTGAGGGATTGGGGGTATTTAAACTAGATGAGCAAAAGCATCTTGTTGTTAATGACCAATCGACGTTAGGTAGGATGTTTTCCTTTTATCCTGACTCAAAACTCATAGAAACGGTAAATAAGCCTTTTTCCGCTTTTGAGGTGACCGAATTAATTGATTCTGTATCGTTTGAGGATGTAGTATCAGTTAATGAGCTTTCTATTGATAATAAAACGGAATCGATCGAGTGGATTGAAATAAAAGAAGAAACCTCTCCTTTGAATGAACCAGAAGTAAAGCCTATACTACCTGAAGAGCCTCTAATTGAGGAGACACATATGACACAGCATAGTGTTAAAACGAATAAACTTGAATTAATATTGGCAGGTTTAGTTCTTTTTCTGTTTATTTCGCTTTCGTTCTTTATATGGATTATTTATAATAATTCGGGTTATCAGTTTCAGCTTAATACTGAAGAGGATACAATACTATCAAAAAATGAAATAGAAACTGATAGTCTAGCTGTGCATACGCTGCTATTGGATACAACATTTATTGAAATTAGATCAGATTCAACGAATCAAATAACAGATAAAAGTTTGCTTAAACTATCAGATTCACTGATTATTCCAGATTCGATTCCAAAAGTAAAAACTGTCGCAGAAAAATATATTGCAACAGAGGTTATAATAAAAGGAAGTACACTAACAGCACTTGCATTAAAATATTATGATCACAAAATATTTTGGGTGTACATTTATGAGGCAAATAAAACAAGGATTGATGATCCAAACAACATCAGAATTGGTACAGAAATAAAATTACCGAAGCCTGAAACTTATGATATTGATGCTCGAAATAAGAACTCAAGATTAAAAGCAATACAGAAACAAAAAGAATTACTTGAGTAGAAGTTATATCTGTTACGTTTATTTAACGGATTATGTATGCATTCGCAATTTAACATTTCTAATTTTGTAATTCTAAAGATTAAAAGAGAATTAAAAAATAAATTAAGATAAAAAAAATACTTGTATGAGTCAAACAGTAGATATTCGTGAGTTAAATGAGCGAATCGAAAGTAAAAGTTCATTCGTGAACATGATTACAATGGGAATGGATCAAGTAATTGTTGGACAAAAACATTTAGTTGAATCCTTGATGATTGGTTTGTTATCAGACGGACACATATTACTTGAAGGTGTTCCAGGTCTAGCAAAAACATTGGCAATTAAAACATTAGCATCTTTAATTGATGCAAAATATAGTAGAGTACAGTTTACGCCAGATTTATTACCTGCTGACGTTTTAGGTACGATGATTTATAGTCAAAAAACAGAGGAGTTTCACGTAAAGAAGGGTCCTATCTTTGCAAATTTTGTACTTGCTGACGAGATTAACCGTGCACCTGCTAAAGTACAAAGTGCTTTGCTTGAATCAATGCAAGAGCGTCAAGTGACATTGGGAGACCAAACATTCAAATTAGATGAGCCATTTTTAGTGCTTGCAACACAAAATCCTATTGAACAAGAGGGTACTTACCCTTTACCTGAAGCACAAGTAGACCGTTTTATGCTAAAAGTGATTATTGATTATCCAAAAAAAGAAGAGGAGAAATTAATTATTCGCCAGAATATTTCAGGTGTTAAAGTTGATATCAAACCTATTTTATCAAAAGAAGAGATAATCGAAGCGCGTAAAGTAGTTAGAGATGTATATATTGACGAGAAAATTGAAAAATATATCGTAGATATCGTTTTCGCTACACGTTTTCCACAAGAGCATGGATTAGGTCATTTAAAAGAGATGATCTCTTTCGGAGCATCACCGCGTGCTTCTATCAATTTAGCACTTGCATCACGTGCTTACGCTTTTATTAAGCGCCGTGGGTATGTTATTCCAGAAGATGTTCGTGCTGTTTGTCACGATGTTATGCGTCACCGTATTGGACTTAGTTATGAGGCTGAAGCAAATAACTTAACCACCGAAGAGGTGATCAATGAGATATTAAATAAGGTAGAGGTTCCTTGATCCGACTCAATTTAGTATAGAATTTAAGTCTGTCGAAAGATGGTTATTTAATTTTGTCTAGTATCAATTGTTAATTGAGATTATGGAAACAAGTGAACTAATAAAAAAAGTCCGCAAAATAGAGATTAAAACGCGTGGTTTATCGCGTAATATTTTTGCTGGGCAGTATCATTCTGCATTTAAAGGGCGAGGAATGGCATTCTCTGAAGTTAGAGAATATCAATTTGGAGATGATATCCGTGCTATTGATTGGAATGTCACGGCTCGTTACACACGTCCGTTTATCAAAGTTTTTGAAGAAGAGCGCGAACTAACAGTTATGCTGATGGTTGACGTTTCGGGAAGTAGAAATTTTGGTACTGCGCATGCTATGAAACGGGAAGTTGTAGCAGAAATAGCTGCAACTTTAGCCTTTTCGGCCATTCAAAATAACGATAAAATTGGAGTGCTTTTCTTTTCAGATCGTGTTGAAAAGTTTATTCCTCCACAAAAAGGAAAGAAGCATATTCTGTTTATTATACGTGAGTTGATTGATTTTCAACCAGAAAGTACGCAAACAGATATTAGTGTTGCTTTAAAGTATCTAACAAATGCGATAAAAAAGCGTTGTACAACCTTTCTTATTTCAGATTTTATCGACAAAGGAAATTATAAAGATGCATTGACTATTGCTAATAGAAAGCATGATTTAGTAGCGATTCAGGTATATGATCAGTGTGAAGCAGAATTACCATCTGTTGGACTTCTGAAAATAAAGGATGCCGAAACCGGTACCGAAAAATGGGTAGATACATCTTCCACTCGTGTACGTGAGGCTTATGCTAAATGGTGGCTAGACCGCCAAAAAGTAATGAACGATGCTTTCAAGAAGTGTAGAGTTGATTCTGTATCTGTGCGTACACAAGATGATTATGTGAAGTCTTTAATTGCTTTGTTTGGTAAACGCTAATGTGTAAGATGAATATTTTATAGATAATGAATAAAATAGAAAAGAAATTGATTCATAAGATAGCTATATTATTTGCTGTACCTCTATTTATGGGTATGGCTGGTAATATACATGCTCAACAAAAGCCACTAATTGATATTGCAATGGATTCTGCTGCAATATTGATAGGTGAGCAGACAAAGGTGCATTTGACTATAACCACAGATCAGGGTAATAGTTTTTTTATTCCTTTGCCTAAGGATACATTAATGGCTGGTGTAGAACTGTTAGCAGTTTTGCCTCCAGATACTACTGTTATCGAAAATGACAAATGGCTTATCAAGCAAGATGTATTGATTACGTCTTTCGATTCGGCTTTATATCTATTGCCTCCATTTGTGGTGGTAAGTGGAAATGATACGGTTTATTCTGAACAATTGGCTCTAAAGGTATCAACACTTCCTGTAGATACTTCAGATCCAACAAAGTTTAATGATATTAAGCAGGTATGGGAACCTCCCTTTGTTTGGGCCGATTATTATCCCATCATATATGGTGTACTGCTATTTCTTTTAGCTTTATGCATTATAGCTTATATCATCAAACGTATGCGTGAAAAGAAATCTTTTTCACCAACGAAGAAGGAGAAACCTAAACTTCCAGCACATGAGCAGGCTTTATTAGATTTGAATGTATTGAAAGAGCAAAAATTGTGGCAAAGAGGTTTAAATAAAGAATTCTATACTTCAGTAACTGATATCTTACGCAAGTATATTGAGGAGCGATTCAATGTTAGTGCAATGGAGATGACATCTCACGAAGTTTTAGACTGTTTGAAGAGTGATAAAGATATAAAAGAATCTTTTGATGGATTAAAACAGATTTTAGAATTAGCCGATTTTGTAAAGTTTGCAAAAATGCATCCGCTGCCGAGTGAAAATGAGAAAAGTTTGACTGGAGCATATCTTTTTGTAGAATCAACAACAGCAGTTAAGGTAGAAGAGGAATCGTCTTCAGCTGATGCTGTGGCGAAAGAAACTAATAATAAGTAGTTTAATTTTTAATTAATCTGAATAATATGATATTTGCAAATCCAACATATTTATATTTGCTTTTATTGCTAGTCCCTATTATTGGTTGGTATATTTGGAAAATAAGGCATGCAGATGCGTCATTCCAAATATCATCGAATCAGGGTTTTGACGCAGTACCTATAAGTTACAAGGTCTATTTAAGACATTTACCTTTTGTGCTTCGTATGCTTGCAGTGGCTGTTTTAATACTTGTATTGGCTCGCCCGCAATCTACTGACAATTGGGAAAATTCATCCACAGAGGGTATTGATATTGTATTGGC
Source organism: uncultured Parabacteroides sp. (assembly GCA_947036995.1). Taxonomy (GTDB): domain Bacteria; phylum Bacteroidota; class Bacteroidia; order Bacteroidales; family Tannerellaceae; genus CAMQTD01. Next base: position 7,683 of record CAMQTD010000012.1, on the reverse strand, counting down.
AATGGATATTTCAAGTAGTATGCTTGCCGAAGACTTAAAACCCAATCGACTTGAAGCATCTAAAGATGTAGCAGCTTCGTTTATTAATGGTAGACCTACTGATAATATTGGTTTGGTTGTCTTTTCGGGAGAAAGTTTTACACAATGCCCGCTAACGACCGATCACACCGTATTATTGAATCTTTTCAAAGATATTCAAAGTGGAATGATTGAAGATGGTACTGCTATTGGACTTGGTCTTGCGAACTCTGTAAGTCGAATCAAAGATAGTCAAGCTAAATCAAAAGTAATTATCCTATTAACGGATGGATCCAATAATATGGGTGAAATTGCACCTGTTACAGCTGCAGAGATTGCTAAAACATTTGGTATTCGAGTTTATACCATTGGTGTAGGAACAGAGGGGGAGGCTCCATATCCATTTAAAACAGCTTTTGGTGTCCAATACCAAAATATTCCTGTTCAAATTGACGAAGAAACGCTGCGTAAAATAGCAACTACAACAGGTGGTCAATACTTCAGAGCTACGAATACTAAGAGCTTAGGAGGGATTTATGCAGAAATTGATGAAATGGAAAAGACTAAAATCAGCGTCCAGGAGTTTAGTAAGAAGCAAGAGGAGTATAAATACTTTGCCCTTTTGGCTTTTTTGATTCTGCTGTTTGAGATTATATTGAGAAATACATTGTTAAGAAATATACCATAAATACAAAGGCTTATGTTTCGTTTTGCCAATCCTGATTATTTATATTTATTAGGAATATTACTATTACTAATCGTTTTTTACATGTATGTATCTATACAAAAGAAACGAGCTATTAAGAAATTAGGTGCACCTTCATTAATTGCACAATTAATGCCAGATGCATCACCAAGTCGTCAACGTATTAAATTTTGGCTCCTTTGGAGTGCAATAGCTTGTGTAATACTCGCGATTGCTGGACCACAGTTTGGATCGAAAATGGAAACCGTTAAACGCAATGGTATCGAAATTATGATTTGTCTCGACGTTTCAAATTCGATGCTCGCTGAAGATATGGTTCCAAACAGATTAGAGAAGTCTAAGCAAATGCTATCTAAATTAACGGATGGATTTAAAGATGATAAAGTAGGTTTGATCGTATTTGCAGGTGATGCTTATACTCAATTACCTATTACTTCGGATTATATATCTGCTAAGATGTTTTTGTCTTCTATTAATCCATCGATGGTTTCAACACAAGGTACTGCTGTTGGCGCGGCTATTAATTTAGCTCTACGCTCTTTTACCCCAAGTGAATCTTCAGAAAAAGCGATTATTCTGATTACTGATGGAGAGAATCATGAAGGTGATGCAGTGGCAGCGGCTAAGGCGGCAGCAGAGAAAGGTATCCATGTCAATATTGTAGGTATGGGACTGCCCAAAGGTGCTCCAATTCCTATTCAAGGCAGCAATGACTTCATGAAAGATAAAGAAGGGAATGTTGTAGTAACACAGCTAAATGAAACTATGTGTCAAGAGATTGCAGCAGCTGGAAAGGGATTGTATGTAAGAGCAGATAATTCGAATTCAGCACTCAAATCGTTGCAAAATGAACTTGATACACTGAATAAAACGGAGTTAGACAATAAAGTATATTCTGAGTATAACGAGCAGTTTTATATTTTTGCTTGGCTTGCTCTAATTCTTTTATTAGCTGATTTTTTTATTTTAGGAAGAAAAAATCAGCTGCTGAAAAAAGTAAAACTGTTTTCTTAATATTAAATTTCAAAAGTATCTATGAAACTAATTAATACAATAACAATCGGATTCTTGCTATTTTCTGCTCCCAATTTATGGGCGCAAAAGGAGGAGCGTAAAAGTGTTCGAGAAGGAAATGAATTATATGCATCAGAAAAATATACTGAAGCTGAGATATCTTACCGCAAGTCTTTGGAGGTAAATCCAAAATCTTCGGAAGGGACCTATAATCTTGGTAATGCATTGTATAAGCAGAAAAAGTATCCTGAAGCACTTGAACAATATCAATTATCAATTGGCCAAGAAAAGAATACAGATAAACTCGGAAATATTTACCATAACATGGGGAATGTTTCAATGGAAAGCAAAGAATACGATAAAAGTGTTGCCGCTTACAAGCAATCACTTCGCTTTAACCCATTGGACGATGAAACGCGCTATAATTTGGCTTTAGCTCAGAAGTTATTAAGCGATCAAGAACAAAAGGAAAAAGAGGATAAGGAAGATAAAAAAGACGAAGAAAACAAAGATCAAGAGCAAAATAAAGATCAAAAAGAGGATAAAAAGGAGCAACAAAAACAAGAAGAGAAAAAAGAAAATAAATCGCAAGAAGAGAAGCAAGAACAGAAAGAGCAAATGAGCCAAGACAATGCGCAGCAGATGTTAGATGCTTTCTTGCAAGATGAAAAAGATACTCAAGAGAAGGTTAAGAAAGCGCAAATGCAACAGCAAAAGCGTCGCAAATCGGATAAAGAGTGGTAATTCTAAAATAGATAAAATAAATATATAATGAAGAAATTATTTTTCTTAATTGTGTTTTGCACCATTAGCTTAATGCTTGTGGCGCAAAGCAATGTAACATTTAAAGCTTCAGCTCCAGCGGCTGTGGTGATGGGAGAGCAATTTAGGCTTACTTTTACTGTTAATGCAGAGGGACGAGAATTAAGAGCGCCACAAATATCAGGTTTTGATATTTTAATGGGGCCATCAACATCTACAAGTATCAGTTCTTCTATGATAAATGGCAATATTAATAGTCAAGTAACAAATTCATTTACTTATATATTAATGCCTAAAAAAGAGGGGACATTTAATATTGCTCCGGCTACTATTAAGGTAAAAGGATCTAATTATACATCTAATGCATTGGCTATTAAAGTTCTTCCTGCTGGACAAACTGATAATAACACGAATGGAAGTAATAATGCGGGCAACTCAAATCCATCATCTGCAGTAGCTATAAATAGTAAGACCTTATTTATGCAAATGCAAGTTTCTAAACGTAATGTCTATGAACAAGAGGGTATTTTAGTTACGTTTAAATTATATTCTTTATTTGCTTGTGATTTAGGTAATACGATTAAATTTCCTGAGTTTGATGGATTTCTATCTCAAGAAATTGATTTACCTAATAAGCAGTGGATGTTAGAGAATTATAAAGGTAAGAATTATCGTACAGCTGTCTTAAAACAGACTATATTATATCCACAAAGAACAGGCAAAATAACTATTGGAACTGGAAAACTTGAGGTTATTGTTAGACTACCTTCAGAAAAAAAGGTACGTAGTATTTTCGATGATTTCTTTGATTCGTATCAAGATGTTCCTAAAATGCTATCCTCTGCAAGTGCAACAATCAACGTTAAACCTCTTCCTTCTGGTAAACCAGCCTCTTTTACAGGAGCGGTGGGAGACTTTAAAATGACTTCGTCAATCAATAAAACAAGTTTGAAAGCGAATGAAGCAGTAACGATTAAGTTGAACATAACAGGTAATGGAAATCTTAAACTTTTAAAGAACCCAGAAGTCCTATTTCCTAATGATTTTGAAATATACGATCCTAAGGTAGATATTAATACTACAACGTCAACAACAGGTGTTTCGGGAACTAAAACGGTTGAGTATATGGCAATCCCTCGTTTTGCAGGAGATTTTACAATACCATCTGTAGCATTTTCTTTTTTTGATATAAAATCGAAAGCATATAAAACAATTAAAACAGAGTCTTATACTTTAGATGTATTGGAAGGAGAGGGTGGTAGTGCTACGCAATCACAACCTGTAATTTCAAATTATAGCAACAAGGAATCACTCAAAATTTTAGCGAATGATGTTCGATACCTTAAAGTTAAGGATATCCAGTTTTTAATTAAATCTGAAATGTTTTTTGATTCATTTGTCTATTGGATGTGTTATGTAGTTCCCTTTTTGTTTTTTATTATATTCTTTATAATGTATCGTAAACAAATAAAAGAGAATTCGGATGTTGCCTTTGTACGTACTAAGAAAGCAAATAAAGTGGCTATCAAGCGACTAAAACTTGCAGGGAAGTTATTAAATGAGAATAAAAAGGAAGCTTTTTATGATGAAGTATTACGTGCTATATGGGGTTATTTGAGTGATAAACTAACCATTGCGCAAGCAGAACTAAATAAAGACAATATAGCTTCAGAATTACAAAATAACAATGTAGACCAACTTTTAATAGATGAATTTATTCAGATACTAAACACCTGCGAATTTGCTCGCTATGCACCAGCTGAATCTTCGGATACAATGGATGTGTTGTATAACAAAACAGTAGATGCTATGGGTAAAATGGAAAGTACGTTTAAAAAATAATTATCGATGAAAACAATTAAATATTTAAAGTGTATCGGTGTCGTATTAATCATGCAACTTGTTTCTATAGGTATGTATGCTAATCCACTAGATGCTGAATTGAACGATGCAGCAAAAGCTTATGATACTGAAAATTATTCATTAGCGATTGAGCTATACGAAGGTATTCTTCAAAAAAATGGAGATTCACAAGCTGTTTACTATAACTTAGGAAATGCTTACTTTAAAGAGAATAAGATTGCAGAGTCAATTTTAAACTATGAACGTGCACTACTTATTGACCCAAGTGATGAAGATACACAATTTAATTTAGAAATTGTAAAACAAAAGACAGTAGATAAAATAGAAGCTATTGATGTCTTTTTTCTCAATAAGTATTTACAACGTATTCAAAATTCTTTGTCGGTAAATACATGGGGTATACTAGGTGTTTCTAGTTTCATTGTTTTTATTATTTGTTTGGCTATGTTTTTCTTCGGACGACATATAAGAATCAAAAAGTTTGGTTTTTATACAGCTTTGTTTGCTATAGTTATAACGATTGCATCTAATATATTTTCATATAAACAACTAGATGAGCAGGTTCGTCAAGATAAAGCCATTGTATTTACACCAACAATATCAATTAAAGGTTCGCCCGATAAAAGTGGAACTGATCTTTTTGTACTTCACGAAGGTACAAAAGTAACGGTAATGAGCAAACTCGGAGATTGGTCTGAAGTAGAAGTTGCGGATGGAAATAAAGGTTGGATTGAATCAAAGAATATTCGCACAATTTAATAAAACAAGAATGCTTGAAAAAATGTTGGTTTTTGAACGTGATACGTTCTTTTCATTAAATGGGAGTGATTCTGTTTTTATAGACAATTTTATGTGGTTATATACAGGTAAAATTGTATGGATTCCTTTAGCCCTTTTGATTATAGCTGTTTTTATATATAAAAAAGATTGGAGAGAGTCTCTGTTAGTACTACTTTCTATAGTACTAGTTGTAACATTGTGTGATCAATTCTCATCACATGTATGTAAACCATTCTTTATGCGATTTAGACCTTCTCATCATCCTGATTTTATGAATGAGGTTGATCTTGTAATGAATTATAGGGGAGGGAAGTTTGGCTTTATATCAGGTCATGCCGCTAATAGTTTTGGATTTGCTATTTTTCTTTCTTGTTTATTAAAAAACAAGTTGTTAACATTTTCAATCTTTTTATGGGCCATATTGACATCTTATTCAAGGATTTATTTAGGAGTACATTTTATTTCTGATATTCTTTTTGGTATGCTCTCGGGGCTAATTATAGGATATACTGTGTATAAATCGTATGTTTTTGCGCGTATGAAAATATTTTCTATTACTTTACCTATCGCCTCTAAAACAATTTATAGTGTGAAATATATAAATATTATCTCATATGCCATTCTATTTACAATTCTATTTTTATTCCTTTTTGCTAATCAATTGATGATTATTTACTAGTATTATTGATGTGTTCAATAATACTGTTTAAGAACACTCGCTCTATTTGATTAATTTCTATGATATAATTTTTTTATGTAAATATATAAGTATATATTAGTGGCATAATAATTAATTCTAGTATGAATCTTCAAAATAGAAACACCATGACAAAGACAATTAGTTTTAATGATCTTCGTAGAGTTAAAGACAATCTGCCCGATGGAAGTATTCACCAGATAGCTGATGAATTGGGTTTACCGGTAGAAACAGTTCGTAATTATTTTGGTGGACATAACTTCAAGGATGGAAGTAGTTGTGGTGTCCATATAGAACCTGGTCCAGATGGGGGAATAGTTATATTAGATGACACCTCAATTTTTGATCGAGCCTTAGAGCTCTTAAGTGAATTAAATATTTCAGTATAAGTTTCTACTAATTTGATAAAGAAGAAAAAAGGTCTCAAACTAAATTTGAGACCTTTTTTCTTCAACATTTCTTTCGTTAGTCTGTTTTATTTAAAATATTCAATATATATGGAAGATAAATTAATTACATTAGCTATTCACACATTTGAAAAAGCGCAAATTCTTAAAACTATACTTGAGTCTGAAAATATAGAAGTTTATATTCATAATGTAAACCTCATTCAACCAATTATATCTTCAGGTGTTAGGGTGCGTATTAAAGAGACCGATTTACCTGCTTCACTACGTATTATAGAGGAAATAAACTGGTTAAGTGAACCTGCAAATCTAAATGAAGTGCCCAATAAAGACTTATCTATACTTATTCCTGTAGATTTTTCTGAATATTCGATTAAAGCTTGTGAAATAGGCTTTAAATATGCTAGGTTACTAGGAGCCAGGGTAGTTTTGTTAAATGTCTATTTTACCCCCTTTTTTCCTTCTGCGATCCCGATTGGAGATACATCAAGCTATCAGTTTGATAACTCACAAGAGTCTATGGAGATATTGTTAGCACATGTCGAAAATGAAATGCTTGATTTTACTATTACTATTGACAATCAAATTAATTCGGGTGAATTACCACCTGTAGCATACAGTTACAAAATAAGAGAAGGTCTTCCTGAAGAAGAAATACATGCCTATGCTAAAGAGTTACAGCCATTATTAATTATTATGGGTACCCGTGGTAAAGGAAATAAAGAGCATGATGTAATAGGGAGCATTTCTGCCGAGGTAATTGAAAATTCCAAATACCCTGTTTTAACTATACCAGAGAAAATAGGGTGTATAAACCTTCAGGCTACTAAAAATATAGCTTTTGCTACTTCCTTTGATCAACGAGATATTCATATTTTTGAGAAATTCATTAAACTCACTTCTTTATTAGATATACATATACATTTATTTAATGTGTCAACGAGTGAAAATGAGTGGAATGAAATACGCTTAGCAGGCCTTAATGACTATTTTCTTAAGCAATACCCATTAATGAATATCACTCATACAGTACTTGATGATGGAGATATTCTCCTAAGCATAGATAAATTTGTTAAAAACAACAATATAGAGATCATAACTGTAGGAAATCATAAACGTAGTTTTCTCATGAAGCTTATTCGTTCTAGCTTAGCTCAGAAAATGTTATTTCATGCTGAAATACCACTTCTAGTGATCCCATCATAACACCCTATATATGCAACCAGAAGCTTCAATACATAGTTGTTTTGATAAGAACTTCTGGTTGTATAAATGTAATATGCAAGCCTATTCTTTCTAAGTATCTATTTGCTTATAATTACGATTATGCCAAACTCCTCTGTACCCCTGTAAGCAATATAATTGACAAAAACGGCTGTCTCCTAAAGCTCTCAAACAGGGCCCTTTACGAGACCAACTTCGCTGACAAACTCACA
>CAMQTD010000011.1 GCA_947036995.1 uncultured Parabacteroides sp. | reverse complement strand
TCTATATCCTCTGTAATCAGTTGTGGAGGAGCATATCTTCTGACTCTTGAATCAACGAGCTTAGCACGTAGTTCTTTTAATATCGTACGATATTTATCCGCAATTCTTCTTAAAAGATACTCTACATAACCCGTGTCTGCCGATAGCGAGCAAACAACCAAAATATCTAAATCACTTTGGAATACAGTACGAGAACCAAATGTAATCCGCTCATCATAAATAACAAACGTATCGCGTGAATAACTTCCGTAGAGAATGATCATCTCACATCCTTTTACCTCATTTTTAATAAGTTCAACAAGAATATTTAATTCCTCTTGTGTGCATACTGGTAGATGTTCTATTGAATTTTTCATTGCTCTAATTTAATCTAAATAATGATTCAAAGGTAAGAAATCATTTTCTAATTGCTTCTTATCTCACCTAAAAACTAAAACAACCTTTTTTCAAGGCTAAAGGTTGATCTATAAATTAATAGAAAGTAGATTATTACATACTAATATGCGCATTGATGAGATTGCTTTAGATTACTCTCATAAAAACATATATCCAAACAACAACCCCCATCTAACACAAATAAAGCAAACCACCCCATATACTATCATTATAACACAAAAATACGAATTATACTAACCGCAACATCCAACACATTACCCCAAATAGAAACCCCCAGCACCCAATTCCCCCAAGGACAGCACCTGATTTCGAAGAATACTAGTACTTCCAAGAAAAAGGTACGGTGTTTTTTGGTCGAAGCCGCAGACCTTTTACCCAAAAAGTACGCGGCTTTGGGGTAAAAAGTGCCTAACTTCGGACTAAAAAGTACCCAGATTCTTAATAAGCCCCCTATAATTAAGCTAAAAACAAGCATACAAGCCGATTAAATACCCTATAACAGACCAAAACACCACCACCGTTTAACTTTCGAAACAACCATTATCGACCACTATTAACAGCATAAAGCAACCAAAACACCCACTAAACCCAATAAATTAATCTTTATTTCGCCTCAACAATAGCAAACTGAAAAACCCAAACTCCGCCCTATCCAATTATCCTATACTACACCTTGCAACACGCAATTCAACGCCCATACAGCGAAGTTCAATTATCATAATGTCAAAATGATATAATCCAACCTCAGCGAACGATTCAGAGAAATAATAACAAACGGATTAAACCTTTCATCTTTTCTCTTGTCTAATGTGATGGTGTAATCTATTTTAATAGTAAATTTACACACACAAGATCGAATAAATACCAATTGAATAAATACAGAATGAACAAACAGGTTAAATGGGCATTAGTAGCGCTTATCGTGTTATTAATAGCAGGAATGATGCTTTACCCAAAATTAAAACAACAATTTAAAGCTACCACCGAAACATCTTTAGTACCCACATCAAAAGCGCCACAAGGCAGGGGCAAGCGATCGCTCAATGCAAATGCGCAGGTGATAAAATATCAATCGCTAAGCGATAAAACAGTCCGTACCGGAACGATTATACCCGACGAGGAGGTAGACCTCTCTTTTGAGACCTCTGGTAAGATTGTATCTATCTTTTTCAAGGAGGGACGACCTGTTAAGAAAGGAGACCTGCTTGCAAAGATAAACGACAAACCCCTCCAAGCTCAACTAAAAAAACTCGAAGCACAAATACCGTTGGCTAAAGATCGTGTATATCGCCAGCAAACCCTACTCGCCAAAGATGCCGTAAGTAAAGAGGCGTACGAACAAGTAGCTACAGATCTTGAAAAACTGCATGCCGATATCGAACTCGTAAAAGCCAATATTGCACAAACCGAACTACGTGCACCCTTTGATGGAATAATCGGTCTGCGCTCGGTCAGCGAAGGTGCTTATGCATCGCTCTCAACTCCGATTGCCAAATTGACTAAGATCGTACCACTCAAAATAGATTTCTCTGTACCCGAAAAATATGCTTCGGATGTAAAAGCAGGTACGAACATTGTATTTAGAATGACCGGATCTCTGAAAGATCATCACGCCAAAGTGTATGCCGTAGAGTCTACCGTAGATAAAGAGACGCACACCCTCAACGTGCGTGCCACCTTCTCCAATGCCGATGGTGCTATCTTCCCTGGGCGTTATGCCTCGGTCGAACTTACAAAGAAAGAGATCGCAGAAGCGATTGCCATCCCAAGTGAAGCATTGCTTCCTGAGATGGGGAAAGATATGGTTTACCTCTACCGCGCAGGTAAGGCACAACCTGTCGAAGTGATAACAGGTATCCGAACCGAATCGCAAGTAGAGATTGTGCAAGGTGTAGCCGTAGGCGATACATTGATTATCTCTGGCGTGATGCAGCTCCGCACAGGAATGCCTGTCACCATAGATAATTTGTATTAAACGCAGTTTCTTTTTACCCGAAAAATAAGCCTTATGAATATTTCCGAATTAAGTATAAAACGTCCCGTACTCTCCACCGTATTGATGCTTATGATCATGCTGTTTGGAGTGATTGGATACAATTTCTTGGGTGTGCGCGAGTTTCCGAGCGTAGACCAGCCCATCATATCGGTTAGTGTTTCCTATCCCGGAGCCAATGCCGATGTGATTATGAATCAGATTACCGAACCGTTAGAGCAAAACATCAACGGTATCCCAGGGATTCGTTCCCTCTCGAGCGTAAGTCGTCAAGGACGTAGCTACATAACCGTAGAGTTCGAACTCTCTGTAGATATGGAGACAGCTGCAAATGATGTGCGTGATAAGGTTTCGCGTGCGCAGCGTTACCTACCGCGCGATTGCGATCCGCCTACGGTATCCAAGGCAGATGCCGATGCTTCTCCTATCCTCCAAATTACAGTGCAAAGCAAAAGCCGCTCCCTTATGGAGCTAAGCGAGATTGCAGAGCTAACCGTAAAAGAACGCCTACAAACCATCTCGGATGTTAGTTCTGTAGATATATGGGGAGAGAAACGGTATGCCATGCGCCTATGGTTAGACCCTGTTAAGATGGCTGGCTATGGCGTTACACCGCTCGATGTAAAGAATGCAGTAGATAAAGAGAACGTAGAACTTCCCTCGGGCAGTATCGAAGGTAACAAAATAGACCTCTCGATCCGCACCATGGGATTGATGAGTACAGCAAAAGAGTTTAACGACCTGATTGTAAAGCGTAGCGGCGACAACGTTGTACGCTTTAGCGATGTAGGACGTGCCGAGATAGCCCCAGAGGATATGCGTAGTTTGATGAAAAAGAATGGCGAACCAATGGTTATGGCTGTTATCATACCGCAACCCGGAGCCAATCACATTGAAATTGCCGATCAAGTATACACACGTATCGGACAGTTACGCAAAGATTTACCAGAGGATGTAACGGTAGATATCATGTATGATAATACGCGCTTTATACGCGCTTCTATTGCTGAGGTAGAGGAGACTATTTATATCGCTTTTGCACTCGTAGTATTGATTATCTTCCTATTCCTGAGAGATTGGCGTGTTACGTTAGTGCCCGTGGTGGTAATTCCTGTATCGCTTGTGGGCGCATTCTTTGTAATGTATCTTGCAGGCTTCTCGATCAATGTATTAACCATGTTGGCGATCGTACTGTCGGTAGGACTAGTTGTAGATGATGCCATTGTGGTGGCAGAGAATATCTATGTGCGGATCGAACAGGGGATGACTCCACGCAAAGCAGGTATAGAGGGATCTAAAGAGATCTTCTTTGCCGTTGTATCTACTACGGTAACGTTGGTGTCTGTGTTCCTTCCCATTGTATTTATGGATGGAATGACGGGGCGTTTGTTTAAAGAGTTTAGTATCGTAATTGCTGGTGCAGTGGTTATCTCCTCTTTGGTGGCGCTTACCTTTACACCGATGTTTGCCACAAAGATATTGAAGAGCCGCCCCGAAAAGAACTGGTTTATGCGTGTAACAGAGCCTTTCTTCGAAGGAATGAATCGGATGTATTCGAATGGATTGGATCGTTTCTTAACCTATAAGTGGTGGGCAATACCTTTAGTGCTTGCGCTATTCGGTTCGATCTTCTATTTTTGGAATAAGATACCTACGGAGCTTTCGCCACTCGAAGACCGTTCGATGATTTCGATCAGTCTTCGCGGACCAGAGGGAACTACCTTTGAGTTTTACCGTGATTATGCACAACGCATCGAGGAGGTGGTAGACAGTGTAGCGCCTGAGGCTAAATTTGTTTTAAATAGATCGATGAGTACAGGTGGTTTTGTAAATATAGTCTTACCCGATATCAGTAGCCGTACGCGCACACAAATGGAGATTGCCGAAGATATTTCGGCAGCTGTACGTAAGGAGACCGAGGCGCGTGCTTTTGTACAGCAACAATCTACCTTTGGGGGCAGACGTGCCGGCATGCCAATACAGTATGTATTGCAGGCTACGAACTTAGAGAAACTGCAAGAATTTCTTCCAGCCTTTATGTTACAAGTAAGTGAAAGTCCCGTATTCCAAATGGCAGATGCAAACTTGAAATTTACCAAACCAGAGATGCACATCGTAGTGAACCGTGATAAAGCAACCATGCTGGGTGTAAACACCCGTAACATTGCACAAACGCTTCAATATGCATTGAGTGGACAGCGCATGGGTTACTACTATATGAATGGTAAGCAGTATCAGATATTGGGCGAGATAAACCGTCAGCAACGCAACACACCGCTCGATCTGAAATCGATCTACGTACGGAGTGATAATGGCAAAATGATACAGTTAGATAACCTCGTTACCCTCAAAGAGACCGTTGCTCCGCCTCAACTCTATCGTTACAACCGATTCGTATCGGCTACGGTTAGTTCCGGACTTGCCAAAGGGTACACGCTATCGGATGGATTGGATGAGATGGATCGTATAGCTAAGGAGACGTTAGACGAAACATTCCGCACAGCACTATCGGGCGAGTCTAAAGAGTTTAGAGAGAGTTCGTCTAGTTTAATGTTTGCGATGATCCTTGCATTGGTGATGATCTACCTTGTATTGGCTGCACAGTTCGAGAGTTTTAAAGATCCGTTGGTTGTAATGATTACCGTACCACTTGCTATTGCAGGTGCGCTGTTCTTTATGAGTCAGCAGGGTATTACAATGAATATCTTCAGTCAGATTGGTATTATTATGCTTATTGGATTGGTGGCAAAGAATGGAATCTTGATTGTAGAGTTTGCCAATCAGCGGCAGGAGCAGGGTCTGTCTAAGATGGAGTCAATACGTGTAGCCTCAGTGCAACGCTTGCGCCCTATCTTGATGACGAGTATCTCTACCATCTTAGGCTTAATCCCACTGATCTTTGCATCCGGAGAGGGTGCGCAAGGGCGTATTGCTATGGGTGTATCCGTAGTGGGTGGAATGCTATTCTCTACCTTGCTAACACTCTTTATTGTGCCAGCGATGTACACTTTCTTCTCAACAAATTTACAAAATAAAAAGATTAAAGCATGAAACGTCTCGTTATCATCCCCCTTATAATAGCTTATGCCATTGCTCCTATGCAAGCGCAAGAGCAATATGATTTAAAGCGTTGTATCGAAACAGGGTTAGAACAAAACTATGCCATCCGCATTGTGCGCAACGAACAGCAGATTGCCAATAACAACGTAACATGGGGCAATGCAGGTGCAATGCCTACGCTCGACCTCAATGCAGGTGCTTCGGCAGCTATGGATAACACCCACCGCAAACTCAAAGATGGAACAGCAGAAGATACCAACGGCGCTACCTCCGAAGCTGCGCAAGCAGAATTAGCGCTGAATTGGACACTGTTTGATGGTTTTGGTATCCAAGCAGAGCATGCCAAGCTACAGGAGTTAAATCAACTGGGTGAGCTAAACACACGCCTAACAATCGAAGATTTTGTAGCCTCGTTGGCGGCAGAGTATTATAACTTGGTTCGTCAAAAGATTCGCCTGCGTAATCTACGCGCTACGGTATCACTCTCTAAAGAGCGTTTGCGTATTGTTGAAGAGCGTTACAACATCGGTTCGATGTCTCGTTTGGATTTACAGCAAGCAAAAGTATATTTCAATAGCGACAGCTCCAAACTACTCACACAGTTTGAAGCGGTATATGCCTCACGCATTCGCTTGAATGAGTTAATGGCAGTTGAGGATGTAAGTGCGCCAATCGTTTTGAGCGACTCGATTATCCACCCCAACACCACCCTAAACAAAGCCAATCTTTGGAACGAAGTGTTGACAAACAACGTATCGCTGCTTATGGCAGAGAAGATGCATACCCTATCCGAGATCAACTACCGCAAAGCGAAAAGCCGCAACTATCCATACCTCAGACTCAATGCCGCTTATGGAATGGATAATAATTGGTACGAGCTAGGCACAACCGAACTGCAACGCAAACTTGGACTCAATGCGGGTGTAACGGTAGGAATAAATCTGTTTGATGGAATGAATCGCAGACGCACACAGCGCAATGCACGCATAGAGATTGAGAACGAGTCGTTGCGCAAAGAACAACTATCTCTCGCACTTAAATCGGATATGAGTAACCTCTGGATGGCATATCAAAACAATCTTGAATTGTGGACGTTAGAAAAGGAGAATCGCATCGTAGCAACCGATAACTATGCGATTGCTATGGATAGATATAAGTTAGGTAACCTTGCAGGTATTGAACTTCGAGAGGCACAAAACAGCTTACTCGAAGCTGAAGAACGCCAATCAATTGCCGAATATGCAACAAAGGTTTGTGAAATATCACTCTTACAATTAAGCGGAGAGTTAATGCTTTTGTTGCAATAACCCTCCGCTTATTATTTTAATCGAGCCAAAGTAGCGGATTTAATTTAGTTCGCTCTTTCCATACCTGAAAGTGTAAGATGGTGCTATTGCCATCTTCGCTATCAGAATATATCCTACCAATTGCCTCCCGTGCTTTTACCTTATCACCAGCCTTTACATATAGCTTTGTAATATTAGAATAGACGGTTAAGTAATTTCCATGGCGTACAATAATAGAGTTGTTGTATCCTGGAAGCACAAACACGCGTGTAACTTCTCCATCAAATATGGCACGTGCATCTGAGCCTGCTGGCACTTGTAGATCGATACCACTGTTATTGGTGCGGACATATTTCAACTCTTGGTGTTGCTGTTCGCCGAAACGAGATACCACGGTATGACGCCCAGATACAGGATAAGGCAGTCGCCCTTTGTTGTTGGCAAAGTCTCCCGATAGTTTTCGTTCCACTTTATTCATGGCATATCCCCCTTTAACAGCTGCTTTACGCTGCTCTTCTACGGGTGCTTTATCTTTTGCTTGCACTTTCTGCCCTGCTTTTTTCGCTGCTGCTATGCGTGCTTTTCTTTTTTTCTCAGCTAATATACGCTCTTGACGTGCTTTTTCTTCGGCACGGGCTATCTCTATTGCAATCTGTTTTTCGATCTGCTTATTGAGCGCTTGTGCCTGTTTTTTCTTCTTACTGAGTACGGCTTGCAGCTCTTTTTTCTTTGACGAGAGTGTTTTTACTTCTGCCTTTTGTACTTTCTCTTGGGCTACTAAGTTTTTATTTTCAGTTTCTCTATTGTTAAGTAACGATTGCTTTTGTTGCTGTTTCCGTTTAAGCTCTTGTTGCTTTTCGCTTATCTCGATTCGCTTGGCTATAACCTCTTCTCCCTGTCGTACTTGCCAGTTAGCATATTCGCGTAGGTAACGAATACGACGGATCGATTGCGCAAAATTATCAGCCGAAAGGATATAAAGAAGTTTATCTTGCGAAGAACGACGCTTATACATGCGGCGCGCCGACTTGGCGTAGTTTTGTTGTTTCGCTTTGAGTTCTTTTTCTAACGCAAGAATCTCACGATCCATCTGCTTCATCTCACGATCCATAGCGGATACTTCTTGATTTAGAAGACTGATAACCTTTTTGCGTGAAACAATCTGATTAGAGAGTAGGTTAAGTCGCTTTAGGAAGTTGTTCGCTGTGCGTGTGGTTTTTTGGAGTAAACTGTTCGTCTCTTCAATCTCTTCTAAAGCGACACGACGCTGACGCTCTAACTTTTTGACTGCGGTAGAGGTTTGTGCTTGAACCGAAACTGCCAAACATACACATAAAAGAATAAGCCAATACTGTTTCATTATTTCTTACTTATCATTTTTAGAATCTCTGCAAACGTGATTTGTCTATATCTACTAGGTATATTACTTTTCAATTGAATCGGTTTGTTAAGTTCCATACGTGAATAGTTAAGGGTAATCTCTCCTACAGAAGTAGCATTATTCAACGCATTCAACTGCATAGTCGTAGGGAATAACTGCGTATCTACATTTTCGAAGTTCGTATAATCCCAAAGAAGTTGAAAGCGCCCCGAATTATCCGAAAGCTTTGTTTGTGTAAGCTTTTGATTGACATCTGTATGGAATACATAATTCAGTTTTGAACGGTCAGACACCTTTAATATCGCTTGGTTATTCACCTCTGAGAAAACAAATTGCTTATATTGCTTAGGCGTAATCTCACTTTCGCCAGGCAAGAAAAGCTGATTGGTAAAGAGTGATTGTAAATTATAGAAGTTGAAATCAATAGGCAATGTTCCCTGAAGTGCTGCAAGGCTCTCTGCTACATAGCGTTTATTGATACGATCGATCACTACAATACTATCCAGTGTAAGCTCTAAACGAAACATCTCAATACCTAAGAATGGTTGAATAGAGAGTTGCAATGCCTCATCTTTGACTAATTTAAGTTGAGCGCGTGATTTTACGTTCTTATTCGGAAGATTCAAAATAACCTGTACACGTGCTTCCAATGTTTCGTATCGGAATGCTGTAGTGTGCAAGCGCTCAAAGTAATCGGTACGTGCTTTATTCTCCTCTTTAGAGATTGCGCCCTGTTTAGTAGATTTACAACCGTTAAAGAAAAGGGTTCCAACTACAAGCAGCGTAACTGCAAGAAGTTGTATTTTATTGAACTGCTTCATCATTATTATCAATATATGTTTGAGTTTCTATTTTTTTATCCAGCGTTTTCGAATCGCTTTTAAGTTCTTTAGCCTTTTGCCACTGCTCGAGTGCTTTCTCTTTATCGCCCATCTTGTAAAGGATATCTCCGTAGTGTTCGATTACTTCGCCACTCTTTTCGGTATCCTTGTTGATTGCATTTTCGATATATATCTTTGCAAGGGTATAATTGCCTTGTCTAAAGAATATCCAAGCATACGTATCGAGGTATGTTGCATTGTCGGGGTGGAGCTTAACACTTTTAGCACTCATACGTTCTGCTTTAGAAAGGTCTCCACCGTTGAGGGTTAAGAAGTAGCTGTAGTTATTGAGTACTACGGCATTTTGTTCGTTATATTCTAATGCTTTATCGTAGGCTTGGTAGGCTTTATCTAAGTCGTTCAATTGATAATAGATATCGCCAATCTGTCCGTAGAAGTCAGAGAGTAGGGGGGTGTTCTTAGCATCTATCACTTTTACACCTTGCTGATATGTTTCGATTGCCTGTTGGTACTCCTTCTCTTGATAATAGGCAATACCGAGGTAGAAATAGAATTCGGGCATTGCAGGGAATAATTCTTGTCCTTTTTTACAGATACGAATCACTTCGGGGATATCTTCACTTTTCAGTGCTAAAGAGAGTAACTGCTTCCAAGCAGCATCATTATCTGGTTGAAGTTCTGTAACTAACTGAAATTGAAATTTTGCTTCGTCTATTTTCTTTTGCAATTCAAGTAAAGCGCCATACATCATATTGAGTTTGGTCTCGTTTGGATGCTGTTCGATCAATGTTTTGAATAGCTCGTTGGCACTATCAGTCCCTTTTTTAGATTGCTGTAAGCGCATGATATAGCGCGAAAGAATACCTATTTTAGTATCTATGTCTAACTTCGAGTTGATCAGTGCACTCTCAATTTGTGTTTCGGCAGCCTCTTTGTTACCTACATGTTCGTAGTAGTTTGCCATTGAAACAATGTAGTAGGGGTTAGTCGGTTCTATTTCGTAAGCTTTGGCATAGCGTTGTGCTGCTTGCGTTGTGTCGTTCTTTTCGAGCATCAAGTCGCCAATCATAATCTGATAACGTGCTTGTGTTGCGAATTTGTTTGCTAACTTATCTAACTCGTTGAGCGCCTTCGCCTCGTCGTTGATAGAGTTGTAGAGTTTATATTTCTGCATGGAGATGTTTTCGTTCATTCCCATGTTCTCTTCGAGTTTATTGAGTGCGCCAATTGCTTTCTCAATTTCGCCCTGCTGACTGTAGGTGTCTGCTAAGTAAAAGTTAAGTTCGGGTTTTGATGGATTCTCTTTAACAAGCTGTTCAAATTCTTGGCTTGCTTCGGAATACATACCCAATTCGCGTGTAACACTTGCAAGCGCCATTTTATAGGTAAAGTTGTTGCTGCTATATGCTACGGCACGCTTTAGTAAATCTACCGCGCGGGTAGATTTATCTAATTGAACGTAAAAGTGCGAGAGCTCATACAGCACAGGTGCTGCTGTAGAGTCTATGCTTAAGCAATGTGTAAAAAGGTCGAATGCAGCATCAAACTTATATGCCTGCTTGAGCTTGAGTGCTTCGTAAAAGAAATAATCCAACTTCCGCTGCTCAGTTGGTGAGAGTGTCTGTTTAGCTGGATTTGTTTTTGTAATCTCTTTTGCCTGCACGGCTATTGTTGGAGCAATCAAAAGAAAGCCCATAAAACATGCTATTAGCTGCTTAACTATCTTATTACACATACGCTGCTGTTGTTTATTTTCTACCTGTATGACCAAAACCACCGGCTCCTCTTTCGCTCTCTTCCAATGTCTCTGCTATTTGCCACTCTACTTGCGCATGTGTGGCAATAACCATTTGACAAATGCGCTCACCATCGTTTACCGTAAAGGGTTCGTTAGAGAGGTTTACCAATATAACACCAATATCTCCACGATAATCGGCATCTATTGTGCCTGGTGTGTTGAGTAGTGTGATACCATGTTTAATAGCCAATCCACTGCGTGGACGTAGTTGCGCTTCGTATCCAGCAGGCAGTTCTAACGAAAGACCTGTAGGGATTATTTTGCGTGCTAACGGCTCTAATACAATTGGTTCGGTTAAGTTTGCACGTATATCCATTCCAGCAGAAAGCGGAGTTGCATACTGAGGTAGTGGATGGTGCGATTTATTAATGATGTTTACTAACATGATGATATCAATGATTTTAGAATGTTATAAATTAAATATAGAAATATGAAAGGCGAAGGTACAATAAATATCAATCCTTCCAATCGCCATTTTCTTTAATTAACTGAATCAGACGCTCTACCGCCTCGGCTTCAGGAATATTTTTTTGTACGCATACTTTCCCTTTGTACAAACTGATCTGATTACGCCCTGCACCTACATAGCCATAATCTGCATCTGCCATCTCGCCAGGTCCATTTACAATGCATCCCATAATTCCAATTTTAAGCTCTTTCAAGTGAGAAGTAGCCTCTTTGATGCGTGCAATCGCAGTTTGTAAATCAAATAAAGTACGTCCACAGCTTGGGCAAGAGATGTATTCTGTTTTGCTTAAACGCAAACGGACAGCCTGTAGTATACCAAACATACATGAATCTACAAGTTGATTTTCTATGTGCTCGGCTTCGATCATAATACCATCGCCAAAACCATCCAGAAAGAGCGCTCCAAAGTCGGCTCCCGATTTAATTTGAAGCGTACTGCATTCTTGTGTACTATACGTACGGTGCAATACAACTGGCAAACGACAGCCTGCAAGCATCAAACGGTGCATCGCTGCACGTTGTTCGCCTACACCATAAGGGTGGTTGGTAGAGAGAATAATTACAGCTTGTTTCTCTGCTGTTAAGATGGAGAGTGTTGCTGGTGTTAAGTCGCTATATGTTAATCTGATAAATTTCAATGCTGCTGTACACTGTGCCATCTCTTCTGCCTCTGAGGCGATAAAGAACGGATAGGCGTTGGCACGTGGTGTCCAATAGTGTGCATCTACTAAGAGTTTAAACTGATCGGGCAGGTTTTCGGGATTCTCATCGCCAATATATAAATAATCGGGCATTGTGATTGGGCTAAACTCAAAATCGCCATTGCGACAATCAGAAATTACAATCGGCAGACGCTTGCCTCCAATCCTGTCTACCTTGATACTGTCTCTTCTAAGGGGATCAAGACGATCGAAACGGGCATCAAATGCAGCTTCGATATGTGGATGTTTACTTTGAGAAGTAATATAACGAACCAATGTTTTGGCTACGGGTATCTCTGCTTCAGGGTCTTCGCTTAACGAAACACGAATGGTATCACCCAATCCATCCATTAGCAATGTACCAATTCCTACAGCACTTTTGATACGACCATCTTCGCCATCTCCTGCTTCGGTTACACCTAAGTGAAGTGGATAATGCATCGCTTCTTTCTGCATTGTATCGACTAACAAGCGTACTGTGCGCACCATCACAACCGTATTGGATGCTTTGATTGAGATCACAACATTGTTAAATTCCTCTTCGTGGCAAATACGCAGAAACTCCATACAAGAGGCAACCATACCCTCTGGTGTATCGCCATAGCGGCTCATAATGCGATCGGAGAGGGAGCCATGATTAACTCCAATTCGAATCGCTGTTTGATGTTGTTTGCAACTGTTTAAGAAAGGAACAAAGCGTGTACGAATCTTATCTAGTTCGGCTGCATATTCTGCATCGGTATAGGTTAGTTCTTCGAACGTGCGGATGCTATCTACATAGTTACCTGGGTTGATGCGTACTTTCTCAATCACTAAAGCGGCTGCATCTGCTGCCTTGGGATTAAAATGTATATCTGCCACAAGTGGGGTGTGATATCCTTTTTGATTTAATCCTTCGCGGATATTTGCTAAGTTCTCCGCCTCACGCACACCTTGTGCCGTAAAGCGAACATAAGCTGCTCCTGCATCTATAATGCTTATGGCTTGTTTTACTGCATCGGCGGTTTCCATGGTCGAAACATTCGCCATAGATTGCACACGAATTGGATTCTCTGCACCCAGTGGAGTGTTACCAACAGCTACTTCTGAGGTACTTCTCCTTTTATAATTAAAATAGTTCATTGTATTCATCGTTCTATTGATTGCCCTCTCTTACAGTCAAAAGAGGGTTTTGACGTAAACCAAAACCCTCTTATTTGTTCTTTTATTGTGATACTATACTTTGTAGGTATATTTCACTGCATCCAAAGCCTGATTGGCTTCCACAATTTTTTGTTTTAAACCCTCTTTGTAGTCCAATAGTTTTTGGTCTAAAGCAGGATCTCCAACGGCAAGCATCTGCACAGCCAAAATACCTGCGTTTAGTGCTCCATTGATTCCTACCGTTGCTACAGGAATACCTGGAGGCATTTGTACGATCGCCAATAGCGCATCCATTCCATCAAGGGTTGCATTGATCGGTACGCCAATAACAGGAATAGTTGTCATCGATGCGATTACGCCACAAAGGTGTGCAGCCATGCCGGCAGCAGCAATAATAACCTTTACGCCTCGCTCTTTTGCGCCTTTAGCAAATAGTTCTACTTCGGCTGGAGTTCGGTGGGCAGAGAGTGCATTCATTTCGAATGGTATCTCCATCTCATTTAGAAATTTGGCAGCCTTCTCCATCACTGGAAGATCTGAAGTGCTACCCATAATAATACTTACTACTGGTGTCATTATTGTATATATTGTTTAGAAAATAATAATAATCTATACAGCTAGCAATGCTTGATATGCTTCGGCAGAGAGTAATCCCGCTGCTGCAGCTGACGCATCTGCTACTACTATTCTAATAATCCATCCTTCGCCATAAGGAGATTCGTTAACGAGCTCTGGCGCATCTTCTAAGGCTGGATTTATTTCTAATACTTCGCCTGTTATTGGCATATAAAGATCTGATACGGTTTTAACAGCTTCGACTGTTCCAAAAATGGATTCAGCGTCAACAGTTTCTCCTTCAGTTGTGATGTCTACATACACGATTTCACCCAATTCGCCTTGTGCATAATCGGTAATTCCTACATAGGCTACATCGCCTTCAAAACGAACCCACTCGTGATCTTTAGTGTACTTTAATTCAGTTGGAATATTCATGATAAGAATGATTTATATATTAAACAAAAATTAATAAGAAACTTAATAACGAGGCTATTAGTGTAATCACAAAGCCTAACGAAAAACCGGCGTAAACCTGCATAGGCGTATGCCTTCCTAAATAGATGCGAGACCAGCCCAACAAGCCTGCAGAGACAAAACCTGCTGCAAACAGACCATAAGGATTGAGCATCATTAGTTTTGCTACACCCATCAAAGCGCCCATTAATCCACCAATGCCCAACATATGAGCACTAATCTTCCAGCGTGTATTGATTAAAATACAGATGCACAACGCAACAACAATTGCTACGACATTGAACTGAACCCAACTAGGCATCATCATCCGGTTGAGGAAGAATCCACATGTAATAACTGAGGCTATTAAAATCAGGTAGGGAACCAAGCGCTCCTTACGATCGGTTAGTTCCAAATCCTTTGCAGACCCACGATGCACCATCCACCCAATAAAAGCGCCTGGCAATAGGGCTGTGAAAAAGAATACGCCTCCAATAATTAAAGCCGTAGCCAATGGAGGATATATTTTGAGATAAGTAAACAACATGGCAAAAATAACGCCATAAGTAATCATCCATAAGGGATGGAAAATGATTGATATAATATTTGCTACTAGTCTCATCCTATTTTGTGTATTAAATTTCTTTTCTTAATCGAGCCACTGGGACTCCTATCTGTTCTCTATATTTTGCTACCGTACGACGTGCAATAACATACCCTTTTTCTTTGAGTATGGTTGCCAACTCTTCGTCGGTAAGTGGTTTACGTTTATCCTCTTGATCGAGTTGTTCTTTAAGTATCTGTTTTACTTCTCGTGTCGAAATCTCCTCTCCAGAATCTGTTTGTGTAGCTTCAGAGAAGAAATATTTAAGCGAATAGATACCAAAATTAGTTTGTACATACTTACTACTACTCACTCGTGAAATGGTCGAAATATCATATCCCGTACGTAGGGCTACATCTTTAAGAATCATAGGGTGTAACATAGTTTCATCCCCTGTTAAAAAGAAATCCTTTTGCAGTATAATAATCGTTTCCATCGTGCGACGTAAGGTTTCTTGACGCTGACGTACAGCATCTATAAACCATTGGGCAGAATCAAGCTTTTGTTTCACAAACAGCACCGCATCTTTCATATCTGAGGTTTGGTTTTGCTTGTTTCCTGCATAATCTTGAAGCATTTCGGCATACGATCTGTTGATATGCATGTCTGGTAAGTTGCCGTTATTCATGCTGAGGATCAATTCTCCGCCTAACTCTTCGACTATGAAATCGGGGACTACTTGACTCATCACCACATCTAACTCATCCCCCCAGCTACTGCCTGGTTTTGGGTTTAACGTTGTTATTTCACGTATCACCTGTTTAAGTGTCGGTTCTGTAATTGTGAGTCCTTTGAGTATTTTATCGTAATGTTTTTTAGAGAATTCTTCAAAATAATCCCTTAAAACAGCTAATGCTAATGCTGTTTGAGGCGTTTGTGCACGTTTGTTGAGTTGAATAATTAAACACTCTTGCAGTGAACGGGCAGCAATACCGATGGGTTCAAAGTCTTGAATCACGGCAAGGGCATGATCTATTGCTTCTTCTGTAACCTCTTGTCCTGCTTGGAAAAGCAGATCGTCAGAGATCGATTGGAGCGGACGGCGTAGGTATCCATCATCGTCAATGCTTCCTATGATATATTCAGCAATTAGTTTATCTGTATCTGAGAGTTCTCGCAGTTTTAACTGCTCCATTAGAAACTCATTGAGCGACTCTCCTGTGCTAAAAGGGATATCCTCTTTTTGCTCAGGACGGTTAGAAACCTCACGCAGTTTATAATCTGGAATATCATCTTCGGTAAGATAGTCTCCTAGAATAATCTCTTCGACAGATTCTGTCGGGGCAGCTGCTTCTAAAGAAGTATCTTCCGATTCTGCGCTTTCCAAGTCACGGCCTTCATCTAAAGCTGGATTCTCTTCAAGCTCATGCTTGATACGCTCTTCCAACTCAATGGCAGGAAGCTCCAGCAATCGAATCAACTGTATTTGTTGAGGCGAGAGTCTTTGTTGTAATCTTTGTTGTAGCTGTTGTTTCAACATATGCTTATCAAATCTATTCTGTTTTATTTATTTTAGAACATGCAAATATAGCTTTTTAGTTGCAGAATCATTTAAATTTAAATGAATTTTACCCATTGATTGGAGAAAACTGTTTCTTTATTCCTTAGTGTAGTCGTGATAGCTTGAGAATTTAAACAACTGGAAACATCGTATTTTAAAAGAATTTCTTATTTTTGTATTCAATAACAATAATAAGAAATTGCCTATGCAAGAATTACAATAGAATTACAACATATATATTAATATAAACTTTTTGTTTATTTTGTGCCATAAAATCGCCAATTTTAAGTACAGCAAGATAAATGAGTGTAGTTTGTGCTATCTATTATTAGCACGGGCTTAACTTGTTTGCTGTATGGGTATTTGGCGATTCCCTTGGCACAAGCATGTTGAGTGCCGTGTTTTTTTATCTGTACACTCAAAATAATCAGTTACTTAATGAATAACACTAAAGACTTATGGAAAGCCAACAATCAAAAACTGTATCACTCACAGGGTACGATACAGAAACAATTCCAAACTTAACTACAAACACAAACTTACTAAATATTATCGCCTGCGAATTTTACGACACAATTCAACAACTTTACGATAAAGGATTCACAACTTATTTGAGTAGCATAAAAAATGGATTTGACTTAATCGCTGCAGAGGCTATTCTTAAGCATAAAAAGGAATATTTAGATATAAAATTGATCGTGGCGGTTCCGTGCATTGGACAAGAATCTTCATTTAACAATTTAGAAAAAACCCGCTATAAGGCAATTTGTGAACTTGCCGACAAAGTCATATTTACTGCTAGTAACGACCACGAGAACATCCCTTATATTCATCAACAGTATCTGCTTACAAATTGTTCTCAGTTAATCTGTTGCTACGATGAATCAAAGATCAAAAAAACCTACTTGATTAATCAAATCGTCGGCGCAAAAATCCCCATTATAAATATTTACACAGTGCTGTCGGACTATTTGAACGACACAAATTCTATAAAAAGCATTCTCATCCAGTATCAAAACCTAAGTCAACTCACATTCAACAAAAATGGCTTTATTTTAAAAGGAAAAACACCAATCACCATCCCTTTTGAGCGGATCAAAACAGTTAAAAAGAAAAGTGCCTATCTATTTATCACACTTAAAAATGAAACTATTATTCGCATCTCTACTGTAAGTAATAATTGCACGATAGAACTTCCAAAAATCAATGATAATCCTATTGTTAGTTATTGTTGGAGAATATATGAAACCATTTATAATTTACACAAAACGATCAAACGATGGATATCAACTAGTTAGAAAACCTTTTTTATATCCATATTCCATCAGTGTATAATATGAGATGGTCTATAACAGATAAAAACTATCCATCTACAGCACCTCTTGTATTATATAATCACCCAAAATCAATTGATTTTGGTATATTTGTCGGTATATTTGTATTCAGAATAAAGATACACCATGCAACAATCATTAAAAGAGAAAACAGCCAAAGGATTATTTTGGGGCGGAATCAGTAGCGCCGTACAACAACTACTGGGATTGGTGTTTGGTATCGTTTTAGCGAGACTACTCTCGCCCGAAGATTATGGGTTGGTAGGTATGCTGGTTATCTTTACTGCGGTAGCAAGCACCATTCAAGAGAGTGGGTTTACTACTGCGCTGATTAACAAGCAAGATATCGAGCATAAAGATTACAATGCTGTATTTTGGTTTAGTCTTACGGCTGGCGTTGTACTGTATATTATCTGTTTCTTTTCGGCACCACTCATTGCCTCCTTTTATCAAAAGCCTGCGCTTACAAATTTATCGCGTATCGTGTTTCTTGGCTTCTTATTTGGCAGTGCCGGAACAGCTCAGAATGCTTATTTAATGAAGAACCTTTTGGTCAAAGAGCGTGCTAAAATAGATGTTATCGCCATTACATGTTCTGGTAGCATTGGCGTAGCAATGGCTTTTTACGGATTGGCATACTGGGGACTAGCTATACAAGGAGCCCTGTTTATGGCTATATCTACACTACTCAAATGGCACTATACCCCATGGAGACCAACACTGCATATAGATATAACACCACTTAAATCAATGTTTGGATTCAGCTCTAAATTATTTATCACCAATATATTTTGGCAAATCACCTCCAATCAATTCTCTGTACTGTTGGGTAAATTTTATACACCACAAGAGGTTGGATATTATAGTCAAGGCAACAAATGGATGGGGATGGGGCAATCTTTAGTCGCTGGTATGATTAACGGAATCGCACAACCCGTATTTGCTCAAGTGCATGGAAATAACGAACGGCAAGCTGCAATCTTCAGAAAGATTGTTCGCTTTGGTGCATTTATATCCTTTCCCCTTATGTTTGGTTTGGCATTCGTTGCCGAAGAATTTATATTTATTGCCATCGGGGATAAGTGGATGCCAAGTGTTCCTTTTCTTCAACTATTTTGTATTTGGGGGGCATTTACCTATCTATGGAACATCTACGTTAATCTTTTGCTTACACATGGAAAGTCTAATATATATATGTATGTGATGATTTTTATCGGGCTATTACAGATGGGTATTGTAGCACTTACCTTCCCTTTGGGTATCTTGTGGATGGTGTCTGCCTATATTGGCTCATTTTTTATTGGATTGCTCGTTTGGAATTACTTTGCCTACCGACTGATCGGAATAAGCCTCTATCAAATTTTAAAAGACATTATACCATACCTTTCGGTTACATTGTTTACATTTGCAGCCACATGGGCTATAACCTATGGTATAAAAAACATATACATCCTTATCGTTGCTAAAAGCTGTATAGCTGCTGCGATATACATCCTTATTATGTGGTGTAGTAAATCTGTTGTATTCAACGAAACGGTAAAATATCTCAAAGATAAAAACAATGCAATTTCGCACAAATAAAAGATTATGGGTAAATTAAAAACATACGGTTCAGATAAGTTACAATACAATGCCGAAAATCTACCACAGATACTGCATTGGGTAACTCCAAACAGCCGCGTACTAGAATTTGGCCCAGCTATGGGATATATGACTCATTATATGAAAAATACGCTTAATTGCAGTATTACAGCTGTAGAGTTAAGCGAAGAGATGGCTCAACATGCAAAAAAACACACCGAAAAGATAATAATAGCCAACCTCGATACGGATGCTTGGGAAAACGAAATAGAGGGAACTTTTGACTATATCCTCTTTGCTGATGTACTTGAACACTTAAGAGACCCTGAAAAAGTATTACAATCAGCCAGCTCTTTTCTAAAGCCAAATGGCTCGATATTAACTTCTATCCCAAATATTGGGCACAGTGCTATTATTTTGAGTTTACTTGATGGCGAATTCAATTACACAACATATGGTTTATTGGATACAACCCATATCCATTTCTTTACGAGAAAAAGCATTCAAAACATGATGTCTAACTGTAGATTAGGTTGTTTAGCTGAGCGAAATTCAATTAAAAACCCAGCAAATACAGAATTAAGAAAATTCTTTATTCAACACATCGCTTCAATTCCTTCAATTATTACTAAAAAGGACATATTGGTATATCAATTTATCAATCAATGGAAACGAGAATCAGAAATTGACAAAGCAGTTGTATTTACAGGAAAAAAACTTAATCTCTTTCGTAAAATACTTGCTATCTTCGACGACATTAACGAATTCATAGCATACAAATATAACTATAGATTTAAACTTCCTAGCGGGTTAAAAAAAAGAGTTCGAAATAGAGGCTAAAGCCATTTACAACTCTTTTTTAATCATATAGAAGTTTATTAGAACTGATTCAAAAACAACGACGAAATGAATAAAATAGCACTTATAACAGGTATTACCGGACAAGACGGTGCTTACCTAACAGAATATTTATTAAAATTAGGTTATACGGTGCATGGCATCAAACGCCGCGCATCATCTTTTAATACCGAACGTATCGACCATCTTTATGAAGGACCCGAAAAGGTAAATCGTCACCTAATCTTACATTATGGTGATTTAACCGATTCGATGAATATCACGCGTATTATAAAGGAAGTACAACCTGACGAAATTTACAACCTCGGCGCAATGAGCCATGTAAAAGTGAGCTTTGATTCGCCAGAATATACTGCCGATGCCGATGGAATAGGAGTTTTGCGTGTGCTTGAAGCGGTGAGACTACTCGGTCTGACAGGAAAAACTAGAATATACCAAGCATCTACTTCTGAGCTTTACGGTTTGGTACAAGAGGTACCACAGCGCGAGGCTACACCTTTCTACCCTCGGTCTCCCTATGCTGTTGCTAAATTATATGCCTATTGGATTATGGTAAACTATCGAGAGGCTTATGGTATGCATGCCTCGAACGGTATTTTATTCAATCACGAATCGCCACTAAGGGGCGAAACGTTTGTAACGCGCAAGATCACGCGTGCGGTTGCACGCATAGCGATGAACCAGCAAGCAGAACTACAGTTAGGTAATTTAGATGCAAAGCGTGATTGGGGTCATGCTAAAGATTATGTACGTGCTATGCACGCTATTTTGCAACAGCCCGAATCTTCTGACTATGTAATTGCAACAGGCATTACTACGCAGGTACGTGATTTTGTACGCATGAGTTTTGCCTATATCGGTGTTACACTTCGTTTCGAGGGAACTGGATTAAACGAAAAAGGATACCTAGATACAATTAACGAATCACGTTTCAATGAAACGGTAGGAGCAGAATTCTTTGCCTCATTTAATAATCAAATAGGCAATCCATTACTAAGTGTAGACAGCCGTTACTTCCGCCCTACGGAAGTAGAATTACTGATTGGAGACCCAAGCAAAGCTAAAAGAGTGCTTGGATGGGAACCCGAATACAATTTAGAAACCTTATGTGCTGATATGGTACAAAATGATCTACAAATAATGAAAAAGGAGGCTTACTTAAAAGCTGGTGGATTCAAAACAATGAACTATTTTGAATAAGACAATGAATAAACAAGCAAAAATATATATTGCCGGACACCGCGGATTAGTAGGGTCTGCTATTTGGTCGAATCTTGTAAATAAGGGGTATAGCAACTTAATTGGACGCACCTCTACGGAGCTTGATCTCCGCGATGCAGCAGCTGTAGAGCGGTTCTTTGCCGAAGAGCAGCCCGAATATGTCTACTTAGCAGCAGCCAAGGTGGGCGGAATTGTGGCAAACTTAACCTATCGTGCCGATTTCATTTTCGACAACCTAGCCATTCAGCAAAATATAATTGGTGCCTCGTACCGCCATCAGGTTAAGAAACTTCTATTTCTAGGAAGCACTTGCATCTACCCGCGCGATTGCACACAGCCCATGCACGAAACGGAACTTCTAACCAGTGCTTTAGAATACACCAACGAACCGTATGCCATTGCTAAAATTGCAGGTTTAAAGCTGTGTGAGAGCTTTAATATACAATACGGCACAAACTATATTGCCGTGATGCCAACAAATTTATATGGACCAAACGATAATTTTGATTTAGAGCGTAGCCATGTATTACCCGCTTTGATTCGTAAAATATACTTAGCACAAGCACTCGAATCTGATAACTGGAACACCCTACGCGCCGATTTAACAAAGCGTCCGATTGAGCAAATAGACGGAACAGCCAGCAAAGAGGCTATACTATCCATCTTATCAAAGTATGGGATAACCAAAAACCGAGTCGAGATTTGGGGTACAGGAAAACCCATGCGCGAGTTTCTTTGGAGCGAAGAGATGGCAGATGCCTGTGTATTTGTGATGGAACGTATTGATTTTAAAGATACCTACACTCCAAACAGCACCGAAATACAAAACTGCCATATCAATATTGGTACTGGGCGTGAAATATCCATTGCAAACGTATCTCAATTAATTAAAGAAACGGTAGGTTTTGCGGGCGAACTCTATTTCAATACATCAAAACCCGATGGAACAATGCGCAAATTAACCGATGTTACTAAGATCAACGACTTAGGATGGAAGCATAAAATTGAAATAGAAACAGGCATTCAAAAAATCGTAGACTGGTATAGAAACGAGTAATCGTTACAACAATTTATATACAAAACAAATGAAACTAAAAATTCTAGGAGTTGTAACACTCTACCATCCTGATCTATCAGCAGCGCAAAATATAGTATCATATGCCGCACAAGTAGACCAGCTAATTGTATGGGATAACACCCCACGCGAGGCACAAAATAACGAATCTATTGCTCCAGCACTACTTGATAACGTAATTTACAAAAGCACTGGTAGCAACATTGGCTTGGGTGAACCTTTCAATACAGCCTTAGCCTATGCCATAGCGCATGGGTACACCCACCTATTAACGATGGACCAAGACAGCGCCTTTAATCCTGGAGATTTTGAGACCTATTGTAACCTAATTTCAACCAATCAATCGAATAAAGTCGGTGCATTTGCTTGCAACGTAAATATGACTTTTGAGGATATGCAAAGCGATTGGCTTCCGATAACCTCCTGCATCACCTCCGGAACAATCTATCCTGTTGCAGCATTACAAGCAATTGGGGGATTCAATGCCGCATTTTTTATTGATGCTATTGATACAGAGGTATGCCTCAAACTACGGCGCGCAGGTTATAGTATTGTGTGTGCTCCGCAGATCAAACTAGCTCATAAATTTGGCGAACCCTCTCTGTTTTATGCTTTTGGAAGGCAGTTTAAGTCGGCAAACTATCCGCCTATCAGAACTTATTATATCTTGCGCAACCATACCATATTGAAATTAAAATACCCTGAGTATCGTAAAGAAAAGGGATTTTATCACTACTTTTTATTCAAACAACTCTTTCATGCCGTTGCCTTTAAAAAACATAAATACATCGAACTAAAGGCCTGTATCATGGGAATGATTCACGGCATATTGAAGGTAAAAGGGAGCTGTACAATTATTTAAAACATCATGTCAAAAACAATTAGTGTTGCGCTTTGCACGTATAATGGCGCCAAGTATATCCGCGAACAACTCGAAAGTATTGTAAATCAAACGCTACTACCTACCGAGATTGTTGTGTATGATGATAAATCTACAGACAATACATTGGATATTGTTTCAGATTTTGCCGCCTTGTATAGTCATATCCGTTGGATTATCCAATCGAATAAACAGAACCTCGGCGTTAGAAACAATTTTGCACATGCCATAAATCGCTGTGTGGGCGATTATATTGCAACAGCAGATCAAGATGATATATGGGAAAAAGAGAAGTTGCAAACACTATACAGTACGATCGAAACAGAACATGTAGCGTTAGTACATTCGGATATTCAATTAATTGATTCTACGGGAGCATTTATCATGTACACACCACCCGAGTTGAGCAATAAGGCGGCACAGCTACCCCTTAAATATTATCTTATAACATCGAATAATGTAACGGGATGTACCTGTTTATTTACCTCCGAGCTAATAAAACTAGCACAACCATTCCCTCAGGCATATTTTTATCACGACAGATGGCTGGCTGTAGTTGCCTATCACAATGGAGGAATCGGTTTTGTTAATCAGAAGCTCACGCGGTATAGGCAACACGAATCTAACGTAGTAGCCAGTTTAGGTGGTGGTGGAAACACAACTATACGCGACCAACACTACTTTAGCCAAAAAGCGACTGTTATTGCTAAGCTACTAAAACAGCAAGCGTTGATTAAATATTCGTTCAAAGAGAAATTACTTCTTTGGCTTCAATACCTATCAGGCATTAGTGGCATATCAGCGTTTCGCAATAGAGATTAATCTTCTTTTAAATGCGAGCAAGCTATTAAACACCCCCAATCGCTTCAGATAGAGCTTCAGATAGAGGTAGTATTCACTTTTATTATCGAGTATAACCGTTTTGAAATAGGCTGTTTCCGCTATTTTATTGACTTTAAGCATTGGAGGTTCTTGCAGTGGTAAAATTGAATGCGTCGGAACATTCGCCATGGGCGAGTTGGTATCTACTGTATGGATTGCACCTGCACCAAAGCCGATATTACTGATTAGGTTACGCGTTGGTACAACTGCATAAAGACGATTAAACCAGCAGGCAAACGTTAAATGGTAGTCCCATGTTTGAATTTGTTTGCGTTTAATCTGCCAAAATATTGTTTTCCAATAAAACCGCTCTGCATGCCTATCAAAATAGAGATCAAGTACCGCAGGTAGCTTCGCTTCGGTATAGTTTGATAAAGCTATATCATACAAATCAATGGTTCGTTTCCACGTTGCCCATCCCCACAGGTGATTGTATGCCGAAAGGTAGTAACTGGATGAATCTGTATCTTTTGCATTAAAGTTTGTTCCCGCTATTGTTCCAATGGTTAGATCGTGTTCGTACTTGTTTAGCATCGTTCTACAAAAGCCAAAAAAATCGGGGTGTGGCAAGCAGTCGTGCTCTAATACGATACCTTTTGTTTCGTGTGCAAAAAACCATTTTATAAACGTATACGGACCCTGCGACGAACCTATATTTTCGTCCAAGAAATAGGTAAATAACTCACAATCCCAATCTATTTGATTGATTATATTCTGCGTTTGACTACATGCTGCTGCCTCGCCTACGCGTTCAGGTCGCGCACCATCACACGCCACATACAACCGTTGCGGTTGTATGCTTTTAATCATATCAAACACGCGTTGTGTTGTATCCAATCGATTGAATATGATAAATAGGATCGGGATATCAAACATTTTTTTTATTTTATAACTACCTTTGCAAAGGTACATAAAATTATAAAGTATATCCAAAATGGAGCCCAAATTATCTATTATCACCATCACTTACAATGCCGAACTGTTTTTAGAACAGACCATTCAAAGCATTATTAAGCAAACTTATACAAACATCGAATACATTATTATTGATGGTAAATCGAAAGATAAAACCGTCGAAATAATTCAGCAACATCAAGCACATATTTCGTATTGGGCAAGCGAATCCGATACTGGACTTTACGATGCAATGAATAAGGGTTTGGCTAAGGCTACGGGGGATTATGTTTGGTTTGTCAATGCAGGAGATTTAATATACGATGCAAATACGGTTCGACTGCTGGTCGATAGCATAAAAACAAATACACTTCCCGATATTATATATGGCGAAACAGCATTAATCAATAACAAACAGGAGCTTATTGGTATGCGCCGCTTGAAAGCGCCAAAGCAATTAAACTGGAAAAGCTTTCAAATGGGGATGCTTGTTTGCCATCAATCATTTATTGTAGCCCGAAAAATTGCTACACCTTATAACTTAACATATCGCTTATGTGCTGATTTCGACTGGTGTATCCGTTGCTTAAAGGAAGCTAAAGATATTCACAACAGTCACTTAATACTCTCTCGTTTTCTCGAAGATGGCATAAGCAGCCAGAATAGAAAGCGCTCCTTAAAAGAGCGATACCAAATTATGTGTAAATATTACGGTAAAGTACGCGTAAACTTATTACATCTTTGGTTTGCCTTACGTTTTTATACTGCAAAATGGATTACAGGTCAAGTATAATTTGTTTCTTTGCAATTCAATATAGATAAAAAGTAAGGTGAAATTAAATAACTGATAAATATCCAAATGGAAAACAACAAAAACAGACTACCGATACAATTCAGAACCATTGCAAAACACGGTTTTGTTATCGGATTATTTCTAACAATACTACTGATTTTCTTCGCTCCAGGTATATTGGAACACAAAGTACTTCAGCAGGGAGATATGCAAAAGTTCTCAGGAATGGTGCGCGAATTGGAACTATACCAAAACGAAGGAGGAAGCTCTGCATGGACTGGTGCTATGTTTTCGGGGATGCCCTCTTACCATATCGCTGTTTACAATACGCCTACAAACTATTTAACCTATATTGAAAGTGCATTTAAAGCATTAGACTATGCAGCCGCTAGCATGGTACTTATCTCCTTACTCTGCTTTTATCTTTTAATGTGTGTAATGGGCGTTAACCGTTGGTTGGCTATTGCAGGGTCTATCGCCTTTGCTTTTGCCTCTTATAATATTATTATTATTGTTGCCGGACACATCACTAAAGCGTACGTAATGGCATATATGCCCCTTACACTTGCTGGTATGTATCTGCTGTTTAAGAAGAAAAACATACGTTGGGGTGTACTCCTTTTCGCCCTTGGTGTGGCACTTTCCATTATGAATGGACATTTACAGATAACCTACTACTTAGCGCTATTCTGCCTATTCCTATATGCTGGATTTGCACAAAAGATGGTGCAAGCAAAACTATATAAACGCCTCGGACAAACAACTGGACTACTTACTATTGGTGTTGTATTGGCTGTATTGGCAAACATCGGCACACTCTATTCGAATTACGAAGGGGGACAAACAAGTCTGCGTGGACCTTCGGAACTCACCCCTGCAACTACTGGATCGCAAGCAAAAGCATCCACAGGATTAGATAAAGACTACGCCTTTATGTGGAGCTACGGCAAAGCAGAACTCCTAACGTTGATGATTCCAAACGCCTATGGAGGTGCTTCGGGTGGCACATTAGATGCCGATTCTGAATTGGTAAAAGCACTAAAGAAAAACGGGGCAAAGGTAGGAAACGAAGTGCAAAGCTACACCTACTGGGGCGACCAACCGTTTACTTCGGGCCCTGTATATATGGGTGCATTGGTATGCTTCCTATTTGTACTTGGTCTATTTTTCGTCTCTTCGTCCATGAAATGGTGGGCAGCAGGTGGCGCACTCTTTCTAACGTGTTTGGCATTGGGACGAAACTTTGATCTATTCAACGATTTTATGTTCCACTACCTACCGATGTATAATAAATTCCGTACCCCTTCGATGGCGCTCGTCATTCCGGGAATGGTTCTACCTATAATTGGTATTTGGGGCGTGAGAGAACTCTTTATGGGTAAAGTATCCGACCAACTATTCAAAAAAGGCATGAGCTGGGCGGTTGGTATTACAGGCGGTATCTCGCTCGTAGTGTGGCTAATGCCTACACTGCTACTGAATTTCCATTCGCCAATGGATGCACAAGCACAAATGCCCGACTGGTATATGCAAGCCTTAGTGCTCGACCGTGCTACACTCGCGGCAGACGATGCCCTACGCTCGCTTCTCTTTATCCTAGCAGGTGCCTCACTTCTTGCGTGGTATTTCGTATCTAAAGAGAAAGCAAAAGTATCCATGTATGTAGGCATAGCACTTGCCGTACTGATGATTGCCGACCTTTGGCCAGTAGACAGACGCTACCTAAATGAGCAGAACTACAGCAACCAAACGCTTTCGCAAGCCTATAAAGCAACGCCTGCGGATATAGAGATATTGAAAGATAAAGATCCCTCTTACCGTGTATTGAATCTACAAAATACGTTTCAAGACACCAATACATCCTATTTCCATAAATCGATTGGAGGATATCACGCAGCCAAACTGCGCCGTTACCAAGAGTTGATCGATCACCGCCTAACGGCAGAGATTACGCAAATATCAGCCGCACTTCAACAAGCAAAAACAGCCGAAGAGGTGATGGGTGCATTTGCAAAAGTTCCAACGCTGAATATGCTAAACATGCGTTACCTAATATATAACCCCGGACAAGCACCAATACGCAATCCATACGCCTATGGTAATGCATGGTTTGTACAGCAAGTCGAGGTAGTAGCAACGGCAGATGAAGAGATTGCAGCACTAAACCGCATCAATCCATATACAACAGCCGTAGTAGATGCTCGTTTTGCCGACCAAGTAAAAGGATTTAAACCGCAAGCAGACAGCACAGCAACCATAACAATGCGCAGCTACAAACCCAACCGTGTGGTGTACAGTTCGAAAACAGCATCTGAACAACTTGCCGTTTTCTCTGAAATCTACTACGAACAGGGATGGAAAGCATTTATCGACGGCAAGCCTGCCCCTCACTTTAGAGCAGACTGGACGCTTCGTGCAATATTAATCCCAGCAGGCGAACATCAAATTGAGTTTGTATTTGAGCCCGACACCTTTAACAGTGCCAACCAAATCGCCTCAATCACAACACTCTTAATCCTATTACTGGTTATTGCAACCGCTGGATATAGCATTTGGGGAAGCGTAAAACAGGCGAAAGAAGAATAGGTAGGTGTTTTAAACATACACCCTTTATCAGCTTATATAATAGATAGTCGGTACGTGTACAATGAAAGAGTTGATCTTAACATTGTATACGTACCGACTATTTTTTTACACGGATTTAAAGCAACAACTATTCACAAAATCAGCTGATTACAAATGCTTTATACTCCACCGACAGCATTTGATTTCCAAAAAACGGGGATTAACTATCCAAAATACAGTCATAATATAATACGTTATAGCCTACTATTTATGCCCAAAGGCTGTACAATCTAATCTTCCGACCAAGGTTGTACGATCAGATGACCAAGGTCAAGAGATCGTACAACCTTGGTCAAGAGATCTGATGACCTTGGTCGGAAGATTAAAAGGCAGTAGGGTAATTCTTAAAAATACAGCAGCTAAATTATAAATTAAACCGCCATTTGTGTAAAATATCAAGCGGCGCAGTTGAAAAAAAACAAGTATCAGGTAATCATTTTCAATCCTTTTATTTTTGGTAGTTCATATATTATTACCGTTATTTGTCTAGCGAAAAAACAGACAACAAACATTCAATCCCTTTTGAATACTAGCTAGTTGTAATCGTTATGAATAACCCTAATGCTTAACACTGTTGAGCATCAAAACAATTAATTGAGATGAAAAAGATAATGCTTGTAGTAGCAGTAACTACGTTAGCAATTGTAAGCTTAATCCTCGTGCTCAGCAAGGAGAA
>CAMQTD010000010.1 GCA_947036995.1 uncultured Parabacteroides sp. | reverse complement strand
CTGTTTTTGAGCCAAAATTGTTAGGCGAATTTTTGTAAAATGCATGCATCTAAGGTTGAAATTGTATTAAATCCTTCATTCGCATCTTTTTGTATATCAGCTTGTTCCGCTGAATGATGATTGAATTGGTATGTCAGCTTGCTGCTTTTGTTTTGCGTGATACTACTTGCAGCTGTGCACAGTGATAAAATCGTCTCAATGGCATTTAAGATAACAACAAAACTAAGGGCTGAGTATAACGGGGGGTGTACATATCGCATAAGCGCACATAAAAAAGGAGAATAACTAATTTAGTTATTCTCCTTTTTTATAGAGCGAAAGACGGGGCTCAAACCCGCGACCCTCAGCTTGGAAGGCTAATGCTCTATCAACTGAGCTACTTTCGCAAATAAATAGTGGGCAGTGATGGATTCGAACCACCGTAAGCGTAAGCTATCTGAGTTACAGTCAGACCCATTTGGCCACTCTGGTAACTGCCCCATTATTTCTAATGCGATGCAAAGATACGATTAATTTTTGAACTTGCAAGTATAATCAATCATTTTTATTGCAGTAATTGCAGCTTCGTCTCCTTTATTACCATGTTTTCCTCCAGCACGGTCTTCAGATTGCTCCATAGTGTTGGTTGTTAACAGCCCGAATATGAATGGCATATCGTGCATTAGGTTCAATTCAGTGATGCCATTTGTTACACTAGAACATACGTAATCAAAATGAGGTGTATCTCCTTGAATAACGCATCCAAGTATAATAACAGCATCTAAATCGCTATTTTCGGCCATTAGTTTAGCGCCATAGGTTAGCTCGAAGCTTCCTGGTACACGCTTAACATTGATATTTTCTGGTTTAACACCATGACGCTCTAATGTATTGCATGCGCCTTCAAGTAAAGCCTCTGTGATGTGTTTGTTCCACTCTGCAACAACAATACCTATTGACATGTTTGAAGCGTCTGGAACGCTGTTGAAATCGTAATCTGATAAGTTTTGATAAGCTGTAGCCATAATTATTATCTAATTTAGTATACTGTTTAAAAAATAAAAGGATGTCTTTTGGTATAGAGACACCCTTTTGATTTGTTTTATATAAATTCCAATTTGATAAAAGGAATAATTATTTTTTTAAAGCATTTGCTCTAGCGATGTATTTGTCGATATCGGCAGCATCCATAGAAGTATAATAGTTCTCTTTAATAACAGTGTATGCTTTTGCGGCATCAGCGTATTGACCAAGACTTTCGTAAGCACGACCTGCTTTCTTTAGGTATTCAGGGCTGATAACATTGTTGTCTCCCTCTTTAGCTGCTTTCTCGAAATATGAGATTCCTTTTTTTACATCACCTAGTTTAACATAGCAATCGCCAATTAAGCCAGTTACTGCAGGAGCAATCATATTGTCGCTTCCATCATGTGCTTTCAAAAGATCTAATGCTTTTTCAGTATTACCTAAACGGTAGTTACAAATACCAGCGTAAGCTTTAGCTAGGTTAGCTGCTTTAGTGCTTCCGTATTGTTTGATTACACCTTCGAAACCAATAACATCAGCTCCGTTACCATTCAATGCTAATTCAAATGAATCTTTTGCAAAAAACTGCTCGCTTGTAAACATTGCAGTAGAAGCTTTTTTCTCTTGTGGTTCTAGGTATAATTGGTGAAAGCTAATTGCTGCAACTACTACAATCACGACCGTTAGTATGCCGATAAGTAGTTTTTTACTGTTTTGTTCAATAAATTGTTCCGATTTAGAAACAATTTCGCCAACCTGTTCTAATTCTTTGTCCGAGTTGTTTTTGTTTGTAGCCATAATATTTTTATAGTTGTTTATTAATTCTCTTGTTATTAAATATCTATTGTATAAGAATTTAATGTGAGCGCAAAAATAGTCTATTTTATGGATATAAACTATAAATAACGCTACATTTTTTTATTATAGCGCTTTAAAACGGTTAAGAGGGATTGTTTTTTGCCTCTCTTAGCGCTTCGGCTATTAATAAATGTCTTTGAGCCAACAGTTCGTTATTTAGCTTTGTGTATGTTTCTGCTAAATATTGATGGGCTGCAATATGTTTCGGTTTCGCAGCCGAGGCTTTCAAGAAGTCAGATAGCGCTTCTTCGCTATGCCCCATAGCGAGTAAACATTTGCCCCGATTGTATAACGATTTAAATAGGGTAGGGCTTAGCTTTACTGCTTTGTTTAGGCATTTCAATGCTTCAAAAACTTCGTTGCTATCAAATAGTGTAACACCTTTGCGCACCCATGCATCTACAAATAGCGGATTCATTTCGAGTGCTTTATCAAAGCAGCGGATAGCCGCAGCCTTGTCGTGTGCCTTGGTGATACACTCATTACCCATTAAGTAATATTCTTGGGCGTATTGGTTTAATGTTTTCTGTTGCAGTTGTAACTCCTCTTTGAGTTGTTTAATTTCGGCTGCTTGCGTGTTGATGCGATTTAGTTTGCGTTGAATAAAGCGCTGTGTGAGCGGATTATCCAATTCATTCTTATTTTTGATCGCAGCAGTGAATTTAGTTACAGCTGCACCCATCTCCTTTTTATTAAAATGGTAGACGGCTTGTGCATACAGAAATTCAGCTTCGCCAGCGAGTAGCGTGTCTTGTATAAGCTCTTGATTGTTGAATATATTACTGAATGCAACAATCTCTTTGCGTACAAATACATCGCGTGGTGTAATATGACTACGCAACACCATACCTCCGAGCGAGGTACATCTGCTCAGTGCAACATAAGTCTGCCCACCAGCAAATACGCCAGCGCTCAGATCTACTACTACACGACTGAACGTCAGTCCTTGGCTTTTATGTATCGTGATTGCCCATGCTAGGCGGAGTGGTAGTTGTTCAAAGCTGCCGATTACCTCCTCTTCGATTCGTTTCTCTTTTTCGTTGTACGAGTATTTACGGTTTTGCCACATAACAGGCTCTACTAAACACTCTTTCCCGTTTTCAAGCAATACAAATATAGCACCTTGAGGATCAATAAACGAGAGTGTTCCAATCGTACCATTTACCCAACGCTTGAGCGGATCGTTATCTATAAAGATTACTTGTGCCTTTACCTTGATCGAAAGTTTTAGCTGAGTCGGCAACGACGATTCGGGGAAATCGCCAACCACCTTGCCTAGCGAGATAAACTCCTCTTCTTTGAGTGCTTTTAATTTTTGCTCATTGATATGATCTACCTGATCGCGGCGTGTGGCAAGCGTGATATACATCTCCTCATCTTCGGGCATGAAGTTTGGGAAGCAGCGTTTGTTTAGTATGCTTAGTTCGTGTGCTGTTGCTGTATTACTTCGGATTTTATCTAGCACATCAATAAACACGGGGTCCGACTGTCTGTATACCTTTTGTAATTCGATCGGAACAAGGCTTATATCTTTAAAAACGTTTGCCGAGAAGAAAAAGGGCGATTCGTAAAATCGTTTGAGTATATCTTTCTGATCGCTTGGTACAACAGGTTCTAGCTGAAACACATCGCCCACAAACAGTAGCTGTTTGCCACCAAAAGGGAGGCGCATATTTCCCGAAAACACGCGAAGGATACGATCTACACAATCTATAATATCTGCTCTTACCATTGATATTTCGTCAATGATAATCAGTTCTACCTCTTGTAGAATCTTTCGCTGTTCTTTTGGATATTTAAAAAACTCAAAGATACGTCCCCCTTTAAGACTTAAATCGGGATCGTCTGGTAGTAGGGGGCGGAATGGAAGTCTGAAAAATGAGTGCAACGTAGCACCTCCAGCATTAATCGCGGCTATGCCTGTTGGGGCAAGTACAACATGCTTTTTGCGGGTGTTTTTGCAGATGTATTTTAGAAATGTAGATTTACCCGTTCCTGCCTTTCCGGTTAAGAATAGAGACTGTCGGGTGTGAGTAATCAGTCGCAATGCATCTTGAAACTCTTTATTATCTGTATCGGGTTGAAAGCTCAAAATACCGTTTATTTAGCTGCATAGAGCCAAGCATCTTGATACTTCTTGTCTTGTCTCAGTTGCGTTAGGAATGTTTCTGCATCGCTTTTTTGATCAAACTTGGCTGCAAAAACGCGTGTTCTACCCTTTCGGGTTATCGAACCATAGTTTGGATAGCTTGCTTTTTCAAGTTTTGCAATAAATTGTGTTGCCTCCTTTTCGGAAGGGAAGCTACCAATAACCAAGTGATACATTTTTTGCGGTTGAACCTTTTCACTCTTGTGTACAGCTGCTACTTTTCTAGGAGCTAAGGGTACATTGAGTTCGATGGTTGTAGGTGCTTTAGGCGTTGGAACTTCAACATAAATTTGCGAAACGAAGTTTAGCGGAAGCATACTAGCTTTGAATGTGCTGTTTCCTACCTGATTTACAGTAGATGGTATCAATAGAAATAGCGCTATGGCAGCAGCCGAAGCAACTGCAGTACGTAAAAAGCGTCTATTAATAGGGATGTATATTGTATCTTTGTTACGCGAGTTTTGAGGTGTAGCCAATTCGTCTATCTCAGCTTGTTGTAGCGATCTTAATAGAGGCATGCCGAAAGAGGCTAGGCCATACGAAGCAATACTAAAAAGGGTAGACGAAGCAGCATAAAAGTGCAATACCTCTTGTTCCATAGATAGTGAGCCAATACGCCCCAATATTAATGCATTGCCTAACGAGAGTTTGCTTCGAAGCGATTCGATGTCTTTATCCAACATTGTTACCGCTTGGTTGTATTTTACATTATAGGTATGCATATACGACTCTGTTAGCAGCCCATCATTGTGTTGAAGAGTTTGATTAAAAACCACCTCTTTACTTGCAGGAGCAAATAAAGCATGCACTTCCGAAAAAGTAGCGGCATGGTTTTGTAATACAAAGCCACCTACTTTGGGGATGATAACACAATCGTGTACCAAAAGTAACCGTTCTATATGTAAAATTATTCTAAGCATATCACAAAGGTATATTATTATTTTAAATAGCGAACAAATTCTGTATCAATATTTCTATATTTGTAGTCTGAAAATCCAATAAATCCAATTAATGATTAATTATAGCTTTATAACAGACAAACTGACCAAATTGCAAACAGAGATTATTGAACAATTTGTTTTTCATAAACCCCTTTTGTCAATTCATGAAGTTTATTCGGCAATTAACTTGTTAGAAATTAAAGAGTCGATAATACTTCCAGAGCTTAGGAAATTGCAAAAATTAGGCATAGTACAAGAGGCATTTTATATGAGGGGGATGCTATATATACTAGTCCCATCCTTCAAAGCTTACTATATGGTGCAATTGGCATCCAAAAATGAATATTCGAAAGGTTTATTCCTTAACAACATAAAAACGCGAAAGAAAGAACTATCAATAGACGAGAAACTTTTATGTTATCTCTCCTCAAAAGAACCGCTAAGATTAACATTTGCCGATGTGAATGATGATGATGAGAATATTCTAGATTTAATTATTGAATTGATTGATTATGATCAGTTTAATGTGGAGGAATCAGCTATTCCATTTGCAATACTTTATCGGTATTTCGATAGTCGTGTTAACCAGGTGCTAAATAATTTGAATTCGCCCGAAAAGGCTGAATTGGTTTATACGTTGATGATTCAAATGAAAGAGATGCCCCCGAGCTTAAAAAAAGAGTCGACGCTACTATACAATATGTTGTTGTTTTTGTTTAAAGGCGAACCTGTAGATATCCCTAATGAGGTGGGTATGGATACAGGTTTGGGGTTACGACTGCATGCAGCATACTATGTATTGAACGGAGATATTGATCAGGCATTAGTCTTTTTTGAAAAAGCACAGAAGAGTGCATTCAATGCGTTTAGATATGTATTTACAATAGATTATATATTCTCATTTCTGCACGCCATTGCGCTGGTTGCAAGCAGCAACCCAAAGGATTTGGATAAATTGATGACGATTTACAACAAAAAGAATTTTAAAACGGAAGAATTCCTCATTGCGC
Organism: uncultured Parabacteroides sp.; assembly: GCA_947036995.1. GTDB lineage: Bacteria > Bacteroidota > Bacteroidia > Bacteroidales > Tannerellaceae > CAMQTD01. The sequence goes on along the minus strand of CAMQTD010000010.1, from coordinate 27,208 downwards.
ACCTGCTTTTTTCTGTAAAATTGCCAAAACAAGACGACGCTGTTAATTTTGTACGAAAAGGGATGACATTCAGTGTTATAAAAAAGCTTGAATTTATGCTGCTGATGGCAACAGCATCTTACTTTAAAATAGATGTGGGTTTCATGAGCACACATAAGCAAATATATGATGATTTATTGAAAAGCACGCCCTATAAATTGATTCAATTAATTTTATCAAGTGCAAGTGTAGATCACAAATCGTTGTATCAAACCTTAAACAAAGAGTTAGGCTTTAACTCTCCTTTTACACTCGTGAAGGTCGAAGAGGAGTGGGAGCGTGTGTTGAATAGATTAATAACCTCAAAAGTTTCAGGGGTATCAAAATCAGCTGCAAGTTTAGAACGAATTGTTTATTTTATAGAGCCTAGTTATTTGGGTATTTATCCACACATACAAAAGTCGAAAGATGGAATTACGTGGACAAAAGGGCGTGCCATAGCTCTTTCTCGCTTATATAATAAGACGCAAGCTTTTATGACGGCACAAGATAACAACGTAGCCGATAGTATAAAAAAACACCAACACTATTATGGGGCTACCGACTATAACTTCAATATAGAGCAGACCATGGCTAGCTTGATAGGTTCTCCGCATGTGTTTTTGAAGTCGAATCCTTCTATAGCAATAGAAATTGTAGAGAAAAAGCCAGAGCTGCAAATCAACAAAACAAAAACAGGATACAAACTTACATTAAATACCCCAGCCGATACATCGTATATCCGCATCGAGGTAGAAAATGATGTACGTATTAATGTAATGAAGCTATCTACCAAGCAGCTAGAAATTACACAACTACTGAGCCGTATAAGCCTTTTCCCTTTTGAGGCAGAAGAGAAACTTATGCAGCTGCTCAACCATATCAATTCGGAAATAACAATATATTCTGACTTGATCAATAAAGATGCTTCGATGAAGCAAATTAAAGGAGACAATAGAGCCGTGATTCAATTAATACCAATAGGTAGTGGATTGAAGGCAGAGCTTTATATCAAGCCACTAACATCTGTAGCACCCTATTGCAAGCCAGGTGTTGGCGGAAAGAGTGTGGTAGGTGTAATTGAGGGTGATAAGTGTCAGGCTGTGCGGAGCTTTGCGAAAGAAAAAAATAATGCGCTCTTTGTTGAACAACGTTTTCAAGAGATTGCACCAGACGAAGATATTCTACAAGGTGTACTCTTTGAAGATCCATACCAATCATTAGAGCTATTAGATGCGTTGAAAGACGAAAAAGATATCTTAGTCGAATGGCCCGAAGGTGTGCGTTTCAAGATAACGCAACAGGCGGACTTTAGTAACCTTAAATTAAGCCTCAAATCGAAAAATAACTGGTTCGAGATAGAGGGCGAATTAAAAGTCGGCAAAGATATGCTGATGAGTGTTGCCGAATTGATCGATGGCGTGCGTAGCAGTCAAGGGCGTTTTATTAAAATGGCTAACGGTGATTTCTTAGCCTTATCGAACCAACTGCGTCGCCAACTGCTCAACCTAGAGGCACAAGTAGCGGTTGACAAGAAAGGCAAACTCAAAATTCAACAATTTGCTACACTCGGGCTCGATGCATTAACCGAAGCAGGTGTAAATATCAAAGGAGATAAAGCATACACGACCCTGAAAAGTAAAATCGGTAAAGCCGAAGTAGCAACCTATACTGTACCTAAACAGCTGCAAGCATCGTTGCGTGAATATCAAGAGGATGGTTTTCGTTGGTTGGCTCGATTGAATGGTTGGGGAGCAGGTGCTTGTTTGGCAGATGATATGGGACTTGGTAAAACCTTGCAAACAATTGCCCTATTGCTTTTGGTTGCCAAAAAAGGTCCTTCGTTAGTTGTTGCACCAGCCTCTGTATTGCTTAACTGGAAATCAGAGATTGAACGTTTTGCCCCTTCACTCACAGTGATGCCAGTGAATGGATCGGGCGTGAACCGTGCCGAATTGATAAATGCTGCGACAGCGCATGATGTGATTTTGGTTACGTATGGATTATTGGTAACCGAAGAGGCACTACTGACGGATAAAGTATGGAATGTAATTGCTTTAGACGAAGGGCACACCATCAAGAATAAAGAGACTAAAATGTCTAAAAGTGCCATGAAGCTTCAATCTTCGTTTCGTCTTTTACTAACAGGTACACCTATTCAAAACCATTTGGGAGAGATTTGGAACCTGTATCAGTTTATTATACCAGGATTGTTAGGTAGCTTCGAGCAGTTTAACGAACGCTTTATCCAACCGATTACGCAGCATGGTGATAAAGTACAGCAAAAGCAACTCAAAAAGTTGATTTCTCCCTTCTTGCTTCGTCGCACAAAGTCCGAAGTATTAAACGAGCTACCTCCAAAAACAGAAATTATCAAAGAGGTCGAGCTTAGCGAGGTCGAGATGGGATACTACGAACTGCTTCGACGTAAAACAGAACTAGAGCTCGAATCTGGCACACTGAACCCAGTGCAAACCCTCTCTGAGATAACCAAACTAAGGCAGGCTGCATGTAACGTAAACTTAGTAAACAAAGATTTGAAGATTAAATCCTCAAAAATAGAGGTCTTTCTTTCTATCGTAAATGATTTACAAGAGAATAACCACCGTGCATTGGTATTTAGCCAATTTACTTCACACCTTGCCTTGATACGTGCAGAGTTAGACGAGCTTAAAATACCTTATCTCTATCTCGATGGTTCTACACCCATCCCTGAGCGTGCTAAGTTGGTGAAAGAGTTTCAAACAGGAGAACAACCCGTATTCTTGATCAGTCTAAAAGCTGGAGGATTAGGACTTAACCTTACGGCAGCGGATTTTATCATTCATATGGATCCATGGTGGAATCCTGCCATCGAAGACCAAGCCTCAGACCGTGCACACCGTATCGGGCAGCTACGCCCTGTTACCGTGTATCGCCTTGTGGCTAAGCAGACTATCGAAGAGAAGATTATCCGTATGCATGCAAGCAAAAAAGATTTGGCAGACTCGTTACTAGAAGGCAGTAACCTGTCGCACAAATTAACAAAAGCAGAGCTGTTAGATCTTTTAAGGGGTTGATTCAAATCTACTGAAATATATTGGGCTAACAAACTCTGTTTAACTGAGATAAATTATTTTCATATTAACAAAGGCAACGAAAACAAAAAGTTCGTTGCCTTTGTTATTTTTAATATAATAAAATCGAATCGTTATGAAAAAAGTTATCTTCGTTGCCTGCCTCACTCTCTGTTTTAGTTGTTTAAACAAAGAATCGAAAAAGAATAAACCCAGTGCCCTAACCGAACTAACTGTTGAGGCGGATACACTCGATATTGCACAAGGTAGCTACTATTTCAGTGGCGACTACCGAGCTGTAGATGGTAAAGCAACCTTCAAAGACTGCATCACTGGACAAACAATCCCTGTCTCAAACTGTGCAGCATACAAGCAAATAGCCGAAGCCTATCACCACCTCGATCTAAACACTGCCGAAGGGGTGTATTGCGAGTTGATGGGCTTTCAGATCGAGGCACCAAAAAGCAGTATAAACACCCACAATCACCTTGTTATAACAAGTCTAATACGCTTTGCCCGCACTGCTGCTTGTCGTATGGGGGTGATAACAAACACCCATTACACTGCGCTATTAAAAGATAGTGTAGAGCAAAAAATAACCCTTTCACTATTGCCAAACTATACATATAACATAAAGTGTGAAGAGGTCAATACGGCTAAGATAATCATGCTTGAAACAGGTGATTGGCATCGTTTGTCTGACGAGAATATTGTTCTGCTTACCAACGGCGAAGTACTGTATCAAGGCATTATAAAATTTACAAACCTCGATTTGGAGCTATTCAATAACAACAAACAGTTGTTGCATTTTAAGCAAGAATAAAATAATCAGTACCTTAAGCGTAATGGATTTAAAGTTTTTGCTGTATCTTTGTATATTGTTTTTCTTGTAGGTCTTCTGCCTAAGAAAATCGAATGTATAGATAAAACGCAAAAAATAATTAATCATGAGGAGAATCTTTTTATTATCAAGCTTATTTATTTTTATCACACTCTCCAATGTGTCAGCTCAAAAAGATATCGTTTGTCGTCCTGGGTTTACGTATACATTAAGTGAGAGTCCGAATTGGGGGACGCATCTACCAGTTATAACAGCCGTTTCGCCCTACACAAGTGCCGAATCGGTAGGTTTAAAGTATGCCGATATTATTCTTAAAATTAATGGTATAAGTACGGTAGGAATGTCAACGACCGAAATAGATGAGCAATTAAACCTTGCAGGAAATAAAGATACAGCGCTAGAAATAAAAAATTTAGCAAAATCATCCCGAACAGTATTTCTAAAGCGAGACTGTAAAGCAGCATCTGCGGTTACAGAGAATCAGCTTGCATCTGTTTTTGAGATGTATGGATTAGATTTTACCAACGAACGCATGTTTCTTTGTCCGTTTAAAACAATTGCACCAGATTCGGTAGACTTTGCTCGCTTCAAAACCTTCTCGTTTGCCGCAGTAGACGAAGCAAATGAAAAGATCGAAACAGCACTGAACGATTGCATAGAAAACGAATTGACACAAAAAGGACTTCTTCTTGTAGATAGTTCTGCCGATCTATTAGTAGAGACTTTTTATTACTTTGATAAAAACTCAAACTACGTAGGGCAAAATAAAGTTTCGACCGAGACACCAACAGTTAAGCGTTACAACTCGACCACAGGATTGGTTGAGAAATTTCCTTTCTTGAGACTTTCGGCATCGAATGCCGAAGCAGAATACCTTTTGCAATTAGGATTCCGATTGGTCGACAAAACAGACACGACAGCCGTATCTGCTCCAGTTATTTGGGAGTGCGAAGCAAACGAACGACTTACAGAGCCATATAGCCTAGAGGAGTATGCACGCATTTTTGTCCCATTAATGTGTATGCAGTATCCTTTTGTAAAAGATACTGAAAATGTTCGTTTCAAAGCAAGCTACAAAACATACAACTATACAGGTATCGGCTTTAACAAAGACAGCTTGTCTCAAGTGGTAGATGTAGATCAAAACGGACCAGCCTATGCCGCAGGAATTAGAGCCAATGATAGAGTTTTAAAGATAAACAAACAAGATGCAGCACTTTCGATCGACCAACTGTCTGCTGCATATAGAGAATTTGTCTTAGCATCTTATAAATACCGCGACGCAACAACTCGTTTTACAAATGCCGCCAACATCAAATCTTGTATGTTTTGGGCTGTAGACGATTATGCCGCAATAGCCGAGATGGTAAAAGAGAACAAATATCATGCGCTATTTTCATATCTATATAACTTTGCACCATACATCAACCCAACAGGAATTAATACCTGCCAGTTTGAGGTAGTGCGTAATTTGGAGGTTCTAGATATTCTAGTTCGTCCAACGATCCGAACAGAGTTTACACTCTCTATTGAATAATAAAAAAATACGACTCATATATATACTGTGATATATCCTCAAAATTTTGAAATAAAAACAGGCTTCGATAAAGTAAGACTGTTACTGACTGAAAAATGTTTAAGTCCGCTCGGCAAAGAACGTGTAGAAGAGATGCAATTTTCGGCAGACTTTGAAACCATCAACGAGTGGTTGATGCAGACCGAAGAATTTGTCTGCATCCTACACGGCGAGGTAGATTTCCCATCGAGCCACTTCTTTGATGTGCGCTATTCGCTTAAACGCATTCGCCCCGAAGGTACATACATGGACGAAAAGGAACTTTTCGACCTCAAACGCTCGCTACAAACAATCAACGAGATTGTACATTTCTTTCGCCCAGGTGGCGATAATGGCGACGAAATACTCTATCCATCGCTAACAACACTAGCAGGAGAGGTATTTGTATTCCCCTATTTAGTGGATAAAATTGATGCCATATTAGATAAGTTTGGACGTATTAAGGATAATGCTTCACCCACACTGTCTCAAATCCGAAGAGAGATAACCTCTACAATGAGTGGGATCTCACGCAGCCTGCACTCTATTTTGCGTGCAGCTCAATCTGAAGGATATGTAGATAAAGATGTAGCGCCAACCATGCGTGATGGAAGGCTTGTAATTCCTGTAATCCCAGCCTTTAAACGGAAGATAAAAGGAATCGTACACGATGAATCGGCAACAGGTAAAACTGTTTTTATCGAACCTGCACAAGTCGTAGATGCCAATAACCGCATCCGCGAACTCGAAGGAGACGAACGCCGTGAGGTTATGCGTATCTTAATGACGTTCACAAGCGAGATTCGTCCGCTTGCACCAGATATTCTACTCTCTTACGAGTTTATGGGAACGATAGATTTTATCCGTTCCAAAGCACTCTTTGCCGATCAGATTGGCGCGATTCGTCCGCAGATCGAACCCATTCAGCAACTAGATTGGGTAGAGGCGGTGCATCCAATACTCTTCTTGTCGCTCCAAAAGCAGCAAAAGAAAGTAGTTCCTTTAGATATTGAACTCAATGAGGAACAACGCCTACTGATCATATCCGGACCAAATGCTGGAGGTAAGTCGGTATGCCTTAAAACCGTGGGGTTATTGCAATACATGCTTCAAAGTGGTCTTTTAATTACGCTTAGAAGCAATTCGCATTGTGGTATCTTCGATCATCTTTTTATTGATATTGGCGACGAGCAATCGATCGAAAACGATTTGAGTACATACAGCTCCCACCTAACCAATATGAAGTATTTTGTGCGCAACTGCAACACCAAAACACTTCTTTTGATTGATGAGTTTGGTAGTGGAACTGAGCCTCAGATTGGTGGCGCTATAGCCGAAGCACTGTTAGACCGCTTCAACCAACAAGGAGCATTTGGCGTAATTACGACACACTATCAAAATCTAAAGCACTTTGCCGAAGATCATGCAGGGGTAGTAAATGGTGCGATGTTATACGATCGCCATTTGATGCAACCCTTCTTTAAACTCTCGATCGGAAACCCTGGTAGCTCGTTTGCTGTAGAGATAGCACGCAAGATTGGTCTGCCCGAAGAGGTTATTGCCGATGCATCAGCCAAAGTAGGGTCTGAGTATATCGACATGGATAAATACCTGCAAGATATTGTACGCGACAAACGATATTGGGAAACTAAACGTCAAAACGTACGCCAGCAAGAGAAGAAGCTCGAAGATGTTACCGCTCGATATGAGCAAGACTTACAAGAGATAAACAAGCAGCGGAAAGAGATTATGGCAACTGCCAAGGCAGAAGCAACACGTATCCTCGCAGAAGCCAATGCCCGCATAGAGAATACAATCCGTCAGATCAAAGAGGCAGAAGCGGAAAAAGAGAAGACACGTTCGATACGAAAATCGCTCGACCTATTCAAAGCCGAAGTAGCCGAAGAGTACAAACAGGAGTCTGATGATAAGATTGCTCGTAAAATGGCACTCCTACAAGAGCGCAAAGAGCGGAAGCAGAATAAGAAAAAAGATGCCGTAGCAAATCCTCAAACCCCAGCTACCCCTAAACCAATTGCCGTGAAAAAGCCTTTGGCAGTAGGTGATGCTGTGAAGATGAAGGGACAATTAACAGCCGGAACAATTTTAGCACTTCAAAATAAACAGGCAGTAGTTGCCTTTGGAATGATTAAAACAACCGTAAAGCTAGACCGACTAGAAGCTGTAAGCAAAGCATTGCTTAAAACCGAAAATGCAAAGAGTACGTTTGTAAGCAGCCAGACCGCCGATGATATGCGCGAGAAGAAATTAAACTTCAAACTCGAAATAGATGTTCGTGGTATGCGTGGAGATGAGGCTCTGCAAGCTGTCACCTATTTTATGGACGATGCTATCTTAGTTGCAGCTGGAACAGTTCGCATCTTACACGGAACAGGAACAGGTGCTTTAAGACAAATCATACGAGATTATCTGAGTGGAATATCTGGCGTGTATCATTTCAGAGACGAACACGTACAGTTTGGTGGTGCAGGTGTTACACTAGTTGAGTTAGACTAAAGTATTGCGCACTATCTTTTTTAAAATAACAAGGGTGTTGGCGAATATAATTTCGCCAACACCCTTGTTATTTTATAGTAATAAGATATAGATCGTTTATATCTTAAAATAATTTAGCTGGATATTCACCTGCATTTACCAATTCTTGGATTTTATCTACTACACTTTGGCGATCTGCTGCGTATGTAACGCCAAACCATTTAGAGGTAGTATCTAATACTTTAACACGTGCTGTGCCATTGTTTACAAGTTCGTTCACCATCAATGGGATGAAATATTCTGATTTCAGATTACCCATCTGCTCTTTCAAGAAGTTAATGAAGAAATCTTCTGAGTACTTGAAGTAGTCAGGTGTGAATCCCCACATATTCATCGAAACAGGTGTATTCTCGGCTAAAACAACTGTTGCATCGTTTTCGTCTTTGAATTGAATTTCGTCACCTACTCTATCAATAGCTGTACGTTCTACCACTGTTGTTAAATAACCAGCTGCATCCGTTGCACATACGCCACGTGCTACAGAACCACTTTCTGATAATGTATTACCTACACGGTAACCAACCATACAGTAGTCGTTGCTTTTGCCAGTCATCGCTGTTAAGGCTTTGCCTAACACTTCGAAGCTATCACGACCATAAAAGTCGTCTGCATTGATTACAGCAAAAGGCTCACTGATTACATCTTTACCCATCAATACTGCATGGTTTGTACCCCATGGCTTAACGCGATCTTCTGGTGCAGTAAATCCTGCTGGAAGCATATCTAACTCTTGGAATACCAATTCCACAGGGATATGACCTTCGTATTTACAAATAATTTTCTCTCTGAAGTCAGCTTCGAAAGATTTACGGATTACGAAAACTAATTTTCCGAATCCTCCACGGATAGCATCAAAGATTGAATAATCCATGATTGTTTCTCCATTAGGGCCTAAACCATCTAATTGTTTCAATCCTCCATAACGGCTGCCCATACCAGCAGCAAGTACAAATAATGTTGGTTTCATAAGTTGTAATTTTATATTGTTTTTTATTTTAAGCTACAAATATATATATAATCTAGTGAAAACAGCCTATGCTTCTTTAACTTTTGTTGTCTTCTTTGCTTTAGTCGTAGTAGACGCTTTCGTTGCTGCTGCTTTCGTTGCTGTCGTTGCTGTCGTTTTTTTTGCTGCTGTTTTCTTTGTTGTTTCTTTTTTTACTGTTTCCTTCTTAGCTGTTGTTTTCTTAGCAGTTGCAGTTGTTGTTTTCTTTGTTGCAGCTTTCTTTTTGGCTGTAGCAGTCGTTTCTTTAGCTGCAGCAGCTTTTGTTCCACGCTTACCTGTTTTAGCAGGGGCATCTTTGATTAGTTGCATACAATCTTCGATCGTAAGTGATGCTGGATCTTCTATGGTTTTAGGGATCTTATAGTTCACCTTTTGATATGCAATATAAGGACCAAAACGACCTTTTAGTATCTGCACCTCAGGATCTTCATCAAACGTCTTGATATGCTTTTCAATATCTTTGATACGCTTATCATCAATCAAAGCAATTGCCTCTTCAAGGGTTATTGTTTGTGGTTGAAGTTCTTTCGGTATCGAGATGAATTTAGCATCATGACGCACAAATGGACCAAAGCGACCGATAGCGGCAACAACTGTTTTACCTTCATAATCTCCTACGGTACGCGGTAGATCAAAAAGTTTCATTGCTTCGTCTAACAGAATAGTTTCAATAGATTGCCCTTTTAACAAGGCTGCGAAACGAGGTTTCTCTACTGTTTCATCATCAGGATTAGATATTCCCATCTGTACAACTGGTCCGTAGCGACCTATTTTTACAAATACTGGTTTGCCCGATACAGGATCTGCTCCAAGTTGACGCTCACCAACACGATGCTCTAACTTGGCTTCGCTTGTAGAAACAACAATGGGGTGAAATACTTTATAAAAAGTATCAATTGAATCCGTCCACTTTAAATCACCTTCTGCGATTAAGTCAAACTCTTTTTCTACATTAGCTGTAAAATTGTAATCCAAGATATTAGGGAAGTAGTGCATCAAAAAGTCGTTTACCACGATACCAATATCGGTTGGCATTAACTTATTGCGGTCTGCACCTGCTATTTCTGTTTTATCTAGATCTGTAATTTCATTTTGAACCAGTGTAAGCATGTTGTAGTTACGAATCACACCATCACGATCACCACGTTCTACATATCCACGGTTCTGTACCGTTTGGATTGTTGGTGCATACGTAGATGGACGACCAATACCTAGTTCCTCTAAACGACGCACTAAACTAGCCTCAGTATAACGTGGAGGGCGTTGTGTGAAACGTTCCGTAGCTGTAACCTCATTCAATGAAAGTATCTCGTCTAGGTGTACTGGAGGAAGTAATCCGCTGCTTTGCTCGTTATCTTGTTCGTCGTCGTTACTCTCCATATAAAGTTGAAGAAATCCGTCAAACTTAATCACCTCGCCTGTTGCAACGAAACGATCAGAAGCACCTTCAAGTCCGATCGAAATTATCGTACGCTCCAACTCTGCATCAGCCATCTGACTCGCCATGGTACGCTTACGAATCAAATCGTATATTTTTTGCTCTTTGCTATCACCTTTAATCTTTGCATTCTCGATATAGGTGGGGCGAATTGCCTCGTGGGCTTCTTGAGCTCCTTTACTTTTTGTATTGAATTTTCTGAATTTATGGTACTCTTCACCATATGTATTTACGATTGCAGCCTTTGCAGTTCCTAAAGCTAAGTCAGACAAGTTAACCGAGTCGGTACGCATATAGGTGATAAATCCAGCCTCGTAGAGTCGCTGGGCAATCACCATTGTTTGCGAAACGGAGTAACCTAACTTTCTAGCAGCCTCTTGCTGTAGTGTAGAGGTCGTAAAGGGAGGTGCTGGAGATTTCTTGACAGGTTTCTTAACGATATCGTCAATCTTAAATGTAGCTTGGCGACACTTTTCCAGTAAAGCCTGTGCTTCCTCTTTTGTTTTAAGACGTTTGCTTAGTTCTGCTTTCAGAATAGTGCTACCATCTGGTAGTATAAATTCGGCAATTACACGGTAGCTTGCTTCAGATACAAATGCATTAATCTCACGCTCACGCTCTACAATAACACGTACGGCAACAGATTGCACACGCCCTGCTGAGAGCGAAGGCTTAACCTTGCGCCATAAAATAGGGGAGAGTTCGAAACCTACAATACGATCTAAGATTCGGCGAGCTTGTTGTGCATCTACCAAATTCAAATCAATATCACGCGGTGTTTCAATTGCTTTTAATATTGCTGTTTTCGTAATTTCGTGGAATACGATACGCTGCGTAGGTTTATTCTTCAGATCTAAAACTTCGTAAAGGTGCCATGCTATGGCTTCTCCTTCACGGTCTTCATCGGATGCTAGCCATACCTTTTCGGCCAACTTTGCACTCGCTTTAAGTTCGGAAACTATTTTCTTTTTATCTACAGGAACTTCATACCTTGGTGTGAAATTATTCGCTAAATCAATTCCAAAATCTTTCTTCTGAAGATCCCTAATATGACCATAGCTCGACATAACCTTGAAATCTTCTCCTAAGAATTTTTCTATGGTTTTCGCTTTGGCTGGGGACTCGACAATTACTAAGTTTTTCTGCATACCTTATATATTCCGTTTCAAATCAAGTGCAAACTTAGATAATAAAATCCACAAAGCAACCGTTCAAACAAAAAAAATGCAATATAGAACGTTTGTTCGTTCTATATTGCATTATATTAATGTGTATTCTAATCTTAGAAGTTAATATTTACCCCTGCCATTGCATTAAATCCTTGCGAAGCGTATCCATAATACAGGTCGTATTTTTGGAACAATAGGTTATTTAAATGTGCATATACACCGATGGTTTTATTAAAGGTATATGTTCCTTTCAGGTTAAGTTCGTTGATGTTATTCATCGAAATATTCTTACCTTCTAGTAGCGCATAACGTCCAGCACCTAAATTATAGTCTACCAAGAATGATAGGTTTTTCATTGGGTTTACTTCAACACCTGCATTCAATTCAAAAGAGGGTCTGTTGTATGCTTTAAAGGGTGGTAGAACAGCACCTATCAGCTCAGAATCGGTTGCACTCCAACCATTATAAACTCCTTTTAGAGAGATATTAAATAGTTGTTGGTAACTGTATTTAAGATTCACCCCTGCAAAGAATTTGCGAGAATTAGCATAAGTTAAATCAATTGTATTATCATAAACACCATTCGAAATAATGTGAGGAACATAAAAATGATCTTCGTCTGTTGCTTTATAACCTGCAAACACATCAAACCAAAAGCTCGGAGCAATACCAGATTTAATACCGATAATAGCATCCATCCATGTACGTGATGCATTAACGCCTACTGCTGGATTTATATAACGATTCTCCAAAGACATTTGGTAAGCACTGTTTAATTTCGCATCACCCAATAGGTTGGCATAAAAAACAGTTGCATCAGCAATGGTTGCATCAAATTTAATATTTGGAGATGCAAATAGTTTGGTATCTGTACCCATATCAATCATTACATTTGCACCTATTAAAAGGTTCCAATTAACACCTTGTTTTGCAAAATAAGGATTCAGCGTAATTGCGGAACGGCTGTCAAAATTATGGAAAAACTCTTTTCCTTCTGTTGGAAGTGTGTAAGATAGATTTTCTGCTAAAATCTGCAAACCCACTGTATTATCTCCTGCAAATGATGCATTCAAATCAAGCTTCATTCCTATGGCATGCTCTTTTATACCATCAATTATTGAGTCTGCACCGTATTTACGTGAGAAATTACGATAGTCTAGGTCTAACAAATAATTAAAACCCTCTTCTCTTGCAGATTCAACTCCTGCAGCAATAAAGAACTGTTTATTTACTTGATTTTTATCTCCCCAAGGGGTCTGTGCTGGTCGGTCAGACGGAAAACTCCCGTAATAATTATACGAAGTGTAACCATAATTTGTAGCTAGCTTAAGGGCTAAAGCATCAAATTCATGTTTGTAATTAATACCGCCAAGGTTATCATTCAGTTTTGCTTTTGAGTCTATGCCTGTTTGTACGCTTTCGATCTCTCCATTTGTTGAACGATGCGAGAAATAAATACCTAACTTATCTTTCTCAGTATTCAATATATGGTAGCCTAAATCGCCATTTATATTTAGGTAGGTACCGATACCGAAATTAAAGTAACCACGTTTGTCACTAAACGCTATTGGCGTCATTAAATCTCCCGAACTTAATAAATTAAGTTCGTTTTTAGGTTCTACTGCCGATGCGAAGTTGGCATAATTAATAGGCATTTTACGTACCGAAGGTTCTTTTACTACGGGTAGTGTATTGATCTTAGATGCATCTTGCACCGTAGGATCATACTCACGTTCGAGCGTCATCTCACGGTTTACACTCTTTACGGTTGCAGTGTCTTGCTGTGCATGTACCTGTGTCGAAGCGACAGTTAGCGCAAGCATACAAAACGATTTTACGCCTAACTTTATTCTATTTGTATTCATTATATTATGCTCCTTATTTCTTTAATTTACCCAATCTATCTTCAATCATAGCAGCAATATCATCTTTTGCTTTGTAGTTGTTTTGCAAACTAACAAGGTATTGACGCGCTTGGAAATCATCTTGCTTAGCAATGTAAATATCTGCCAATAGAATAAATCCACGGGCTAACCAATATTGATGAGGTGTTCCGTTTTCGATAAAATTCATCAACTCTTTTTCTGCCTTATCGCTCTCTTTTGAGTTAAAGAATATCTGTGCTAAAAGGTATTTAGCTTCAGCACCGTGTACTGTACGTGTATCGCTCGACAGTAATTTTAAATCGGCATAAGCTTTGTTTGGTTGCTTCAATGCAATATAAGCTTTTGCCCGGTTATAGTGTGCTTCGCGCTTCACCTCTGGAGATAGTTTAGCAGCATTAAGCAGTTCTGTTGCAGCTTCAATTGCTTCGGCATGGTTAGCTGTTAATTGTGCACAACGCATTAAACCTAAGCGCGCAGCTTCTTGGTTTGAAGGAGTCTGTGCTACAGCTAAAAGTTGCTTGAATGTTTTCAATGCTTCGGCATATTCTTTCTGTAGGTACTGGATTTCTGCTTTTCTAGCTAAAGCATCTTCGGTAAATTTAGTGTGTCCACTCGCAACAACTAAATCAAATAGGCGTAATGCCTCTGCATGCTCTTTGTTGTTAAAGGCGATACTTGCTAAATAATAGTTTGCATCTACACTGAAAGCTCCTTGTGGGAATGCTTGGAGATAACCAACTAAACTCTTACGAGCAGCACCGTTTTCGCCACGCATAAACTGTTTTTCAGCTGCCATATAGGTTAGAGAGTCTTGCTCCGAAACTTCGAAACGAACATTTCCACCCAACGAGTTTGCATACGTAGCAAATGTATTGATATCATTCAACTCTACATAAACCGATTTCAAGTCTTGTAGTGCTGTTTTAGCTTCTTGACTACCTGGGTAATTATCAATTACGCGCTTGTACGATGTGATAGCCTTATCCAATTGATTGTCGTTAAAGAAGAGTAATCCTAATTGAATACCTGCTTTACGTGCCAAAGGCGATTGTGGATGATTTTTTGCTAATTGATTAAATGCTTTTGCTGCACCTGTTCCATTTTCGAGCAATACATACGAACGTCCCTTTTCAAACAATGCATCATCTACATATTGAGAGTTTGGATAGTTTGTAATTAATTTATCTAGGATATTGATTTTCCCCTTATAGTCTTTTTGTAAGCCGAGTACATATGCCTTTTGATAAACAGAATAATCAGCGGCAGACGGACTCAATTGTGCCGCACGCGTATAATTCTCTTCTGCTAAAGCAAACTGACGGTTATAAAATAAGCAATCGCCAATACGATTATAAGCATCTGCTAAAGCTGGAGCTTGCTGATTACTCTCTACGGCTGCATATTGTTTGAAAAAGTTCAATGCCTCGCTGTATTGGTGTAGCTTAAAATAAGAATATCCTAAGTTATATAGTGCCAAAGCATGCATCGCTGGAGTCGCTCTGCCTGCATTGTTAATATACGCACGGTAATCTGTTACAGCTTTGGTGTACTCACCCAAACGGTAATTAGATTCGGCGCGCCAGAAATAAGATTCGTTGCGAGCCTCTTTATTGTAAGCTGGCAGCGCAATCGCTTTATCAAACAGTGTTATTGCTTCTGGTAAAGCTATATTCGTAAAGGCTTGTGTACCTAATTGGAATAGTATACCTTGTTTGGCTTCTAATATTTTATTGCTTGGACGCTTAATTTTATTGATCGACGTAAGCGCAGCTTTATAATTCTTTGTAGTCATATACACCTCTAATAAATAACTGTTCACACGATCTGTATATTTAGATTGTGGAAAATCATTTAAAAAAGATTCGAACAACGATACAGACTCACCAAAGCCAGTAAAAGAGGTTTGATGAATTAGCAATGCATAATTATAAAGTGCTGTTTCTTTCATTTCTCTATCAAAGTTGCTTTTCGCTGCATTTTCGAAAGACATGCGCGCATTGTTTTTATCACCAACTTTGAGATATGCTTGTCCTAAATAGAGATAAGCACTCTGTGTAACAGGATCGTCAAGCAGTACTGTTTGTCCTAGAGATCCGATAGCCTCGCGATATGTTCCAGCATTAAATTGACAAACACCGAGTATGTATAGATCTGAGCGAAGCGGCTTATCTGCCGATTCAACATAATCACTTAGCATTGCCAACGCTTTGCTCTGATTTCCTTGATTGTAGTATGAGTTTCCAACAATGCGATAAATTTCGGCATTGTTAGCATTGTTAGGATAATCGCTTAACAGCGCTTCTCCTGTTTGGATAACCTTGTTATATTTATGTTGAATAAAATAAATCTGGGTAATATAGTATTTAGACTTCTCAGCTAATTCAGGATTGTTTTTAAGTTTGATAAATTGCTCCAACGCATCATCATATTTTCCTGTAGCATAGTCTATATAGGCAAGATAGTAGGTTGCATCCTGATTGTACGTTGTTCCAATATTCTGAAGCAATGTAAAATAATGACGTGCTTTATCTAATTCGTCAGTTTTAAGTAACGCATAAGCAAGCCTAAATGTATAGGCCTCTTGATTTTCCAAACTCAATCGATCAAGATTGGATTGATTAAAATAATGCAACGCTCTAGGATAGTCCTCTTTAGAGAAATAAGCCGAACCGATTAAGTAATGAACTATAGCTGCATGGTGTGTATCAGGGTATTGATCTAAAAAAGATTTTAACCCATCAATTGAACTCGGGAGATTTTGCTCATATGCCGAACAAGCTAACAGATAGTCTGCCTCTTGTATCAAATCAGTATCCGTAGATACACCCCTGTAAGCTTCCATTTTATCCATGCATCCAGCATAGTTTTTTAAAACAAATAGCTCCTTCCCTTCATTAAACAGACGATTGACAGAGTCAAATTGGTATGATCTCTGCGCATCAGTAAATTGTGCACCAACTACAAGGCACAGCGGAATAAGTATTCTTTTCATTACTTGTTCTTTTTTATTATTAGGATCACATATTGAAATCCTACATTTTTAACGTACAAAGATAACGAAACCGCTGGAAATAAAAGGTCTATAAAATATAAAAAATAGTTTGTTAATCTGAAATATGCATCGCCTTATATTGCATTACTGCTTTACGAACAGAATCTAAACCAAAATCAGCAGCCTCTAAAGCATCAAGTTGCGTAGCTATAATTTCAGCAACATCATCCATCGCCTTCACTTTTTCAAAAGAATCTACGAAACATTCAAAAAAAGCATCGACCGTTTGCACCTCAAAACCAGCAAATGGATAAATGTTAGGAAGAGAAAAAAGATAATTACAATGCGAAACGATCAAGCCTGTTTCTTCTTTTACTTCTCTGATGGCTGCTGCCTCGAGTGATTCATTTGCATCAACAAAGCCACCAGGTAAATCTAGCGTTCCCTTAGCGGGGTCGAATGCACGGCGTGCTACCAGTAGCTCACCAGCTTTATTTCGAATAAAACACGCTACCGCAGACGAGGGATTAAAGTAGTACAAAAAATTGCATGCAGTACATTTGTTTGCTTTTTCGTTTGCAGCAACAAAACTTTTCTCACCGCAGATTGGGCAGTATTGAAATTGAGATAAAGGATGTTTCATTTGTTAGGTGATTAATTTAATTATACAGAAAAACTCCACGATTGATTTTTAAAATCAATCGTGGAGTTACATATTTCAAAATTGAATGTATCAAATTTATTTTGCTTCCCAACCAAGTGCACTTGCACCCAATACGGCAGCATCGCTCTCTTTTAGTTGAGAGAAAAGTACTTTAGTTTTTCCTTCAAATACTTTTAGCATGTTTTTGTCCATGCTCTTTTGAATAGGATCCATAATTAAATCACCCGCTTTAGTTAATCCACCAAAAAGAATGATTGCCTCAGGGCTAGAGAATGCTACAAAGTCAGCAAATGCTTCTCCAAGCATCTCACCTGTAAATTCAAAAATCTCCAATGCAATTTTATCACCTTTGATAGCAGCATCGTACACATCTTTCGATGTAATATCTGCAGCTGGCATTCCACGAAGCAAACTTTCGTCAGTACGCTTCTCTAAAATTTCACGTGCTGTACGTGCCACACCTGTTGCCGAAGTATAAGCCTCTAAACAACCGTTACGACCACAACCACAAGGACGAGCACCTTCACCTCTGCGCACAATTACGTGGCCTAGCTCACCTGCAAAACCATCATGACCATAAACCAATGTACCATTCACAACAATACCGCTACCTACACCTGTTCCAAGTGTGATTACGATAAAATCTTTCATGCCACGAGCAAGACCATAAGTCATCTCACCAATAGCAGCTGCATTCGCATCATTTGTTAATGATACAGGAAGACCATCTAACTGGTCGCTGATTAATTGAGCCAAAGGAATTTTACCCTCCCAAGGAAGATTTGGAGCAAACTCAATGCAACCACTAAAATAGTTACCGTTTGGAGCACCAACACCAACACCTCTGAATAATTCGATACCACCTGCTAATTCGATAATCACCTTAACGCCTTTGCATAATTCAGCTACATAATCATTAATCTCAGTGTATTGCCCAGTTTTAATAGCTCCACTATAAAGGATACTACCTCTTGCATCAACTACGCCAAAAACACTGTTAGTACCGCCTATATCGATACCTAGAACATACTGCTCATCCATGATTTAAATTTTATATGGTTAATATATTTTTAAGTGTAACAAATATAAGGTTAATGTTCGATAAATGGGCAATTAACCATCTAAAAAAAGAAAAAATAATGAGTTTTAATCAATCGAATACATATATTAAAAGAAAAAAAGGGCACACCTAATAAATTTAGGTGTGCCCTTTTACATGTTTCTTTACAGAAAAAGAATCAAATACTATTCAACATTCAAGTTTGCACGCTTGAATCCAACAACAGTAAGATCTTTATCTTGTTTTTTCAAATACTCATCAATTGTCATTTTGTTCTCTTTCACAAAAGATTGAGAAAGTAACGTGTTCTCTTGATAATATTTTTGAAGGCTACCTTGAGCGATACGATCAATCAAGTTTTCTGGCTTACCAGCTTCACGTGCTTTGTCTGCTGCAATAGCAAGTTCTTTAGCAACGATCTCTGGGCAAACTTCAGCAGCACATACAGCTACAGGAGCCATAGCAGCTACTTGCATAGCGATGTCACGTGCAACAGTTGCACAAACGTCAGCTTGGTTGAAAGCAACGATAGTACCTAGTTTGTTTCCTGGGTGGATATAAGCAACAGTTGTAGCACCGTTAACGAATTCGTAAAAACCGATCTCCATTTTCTCACCAGTAACACCAATACGGTCAGTGATTAAAGTTTGGATAGAACGACCTTCAATTTCGATAGCCAATAACTCTTCTGTCGTAGCAGGCTTGTTAGCCATAGCTGTATCAAGAATAAGTTGAGTTAAGCCCATGAATTCGCTGTTCTTAGCTACGAAGTCTGTTTCACATTTCAATGCAACAACAGCAGCAAAATCGCCATTGCTTTGAGCTAACACACAACCTTCTGCCGCGTCGCGATCAGAACGTTTAGCTGCGATAGCTTGTCCTCTTTTACGGATGATTTCCATTGCTGTGTCGAAGTCGCTGTTAGCTTCTGTCAACGCATTTTTACAATCCATCATACCAGCACCTGTCATTTTACGCAAGTGGGTAATATCAGCCATTGATACTGCCATAATTTTTTTCTCTTTTATTTAAAGTTATAAATATGAATACATATAAAAAGGCAATGTGCCAACATGTAGCTTAACGAAAATTCATTAACTAGCAAGTTGACACATTGGCATATTTGCGATGAATTACTCTGCAGAAGGAGCTTCAACAACAACCTCAGCAACTACTTCAGCAACTACTTCTACAGCAGCAACTACAGGCACTTCAGTTATTTCAGAAGCATCGTCTGCTTTCTTAATTCTTTCTTTTCTCACACCAGTTTTAGGCTTGCGATCCTTTTTTGGAGCATCACCCTCTGCTTCTGCAGTGTCAACCTTCTCAGCTTTACGCTCTTGAAGACCTTCTTGCATAGCTGCACAAATTGCTTCCAAGATAATATCTACAGATTTTGTAGCATCATCATTTGCTGGAATAGCGTAGTCAACATCATTTGGGTTAGAGTTTGTATCTACCATAGCAAATACAGGTATACCTAAACGGTTAGCTTCGCGCACTGCAATGTGCTCTTTCATAATATCAATAACGAACAATGCAGAAGGAAGACGAGTTAGGTCTGCAATAGAACCTAAGTTTTTCTCTAGTTTTGCACGTTGACGTGTGATTTGAAGTTTTTCTCTTTTTGAAAGATTATCAAATGTACCGTCTGTTGCCATCTTGTCAATAGTAGACATTTTCTTGATAGCTTTACGAATGGTTGGGAAGTTTGTTAACATTCCTCCTGGCCAGCGCTCTACGACGTAAGGCATTCCAACAGAAGAAGCTCTGTCTGCAACAACCTCTTTAGCTTGTTTTTTTGTAGCAACGAAAAGAACTTTTTTACCAGATTTCGCAACCTGCTTCAAAATTTCTGAAATTTCCTCTACTTTAGCAACTGTTTTATATAAATCAATGATATGAATACCATTGCGCTCCATGAAAATATAAGGAGCCATAGCTGGATTCCACTTTCTTTTTAAGTGTCCGAAGTGTACTCCGGCTTCTAATAACTGATCAAAATTAACTCTTGACATTGTTTTGTTTTTAATTCGTTTACATTCTGTTTAACACACAATCCTCAGGTAGTTCTCCCGTAAATCAACATACAAAAGAAATCCCGTAGATTTAGATACTAAACGCACTTTACTTGTAAGAAGCTCACAAATAATATTAACGCTTGCTGAACTGAAATTTCTTTCTTGCTTTTGGTTGTCCCGGTTTCTTACGTTCTACAACGCGAGAGTCACGAGTTACAAATCCTTCAGCTCTAAGAGCAGGTTTGTCTTCAGCATTTATTTTTATCAATGCACGAGCAATACCCAAACGAGCTGCTTCTGATTGACCTTTGAATCCTCCACCATCAAGGTTGATTTTGATGTCATATTGCTCTGCAACGCCTAATTTAGTAAGAGGCTGCTTTACAATAAATTGAAGAATAGTTGAAGGGAAATAATTGTCAAGATCACGCTTGTTGATCACAATTTTACCAGTACCTTCGCTAACGAACACGCGAGCAACTGCTGCTTTACGTCTTCCTATTGCATTTACTACTTCCATTTTTATTATTTAATAGAGTTTATATCAAGTGACTTTGGTTGTTGAGCCTCATGTTTGTGCTCTGTACCAGCATATACGTACATATTGCCGATCAATTTGTCTCCAAGACGGTTTTTAGGTAACATACCTTTTACCACTTTTCTGAACAAACGGTCTTCACCTTTTTTCATCAATGAAGCTGGGTTGATTGCACGTTGACCACCAGGATAACCTGTATAGCTCAAATAAACACGATCATTCCACTTGTTTCCAGTCAAAACGACTTTGTCCGCGTTGATGATAATAACATTGTCTCCACAATCCACGTGAGGCGTGAAATATGGTTTGTACTTGCCTCTCAAAAGTTTTGCTACTTTTGAACAAAGGCGACCTAAAGATTGTCCTGTTGCATCAACAATGACCCATTCTTTGGTTACAGTTGCTTTGTTTGCAGAAACGGTCTTAAAACTTAAAGTATCCACTGCGTAATAATTAATTTTGTTAATAACTCAAAAAACATTGTTCAGCATCTCATCATCGCGTCGGACACATTGATTTGATAATGCGCTATGAACTAAACTTTTAATACATATTTGATAATAATCGAGTTGCAAAGGTACGGTTTTTCTTCAAAATAAAAAACTTTTACCTATCTTTTTTGGGGTCAACGCTTTTGCTCGAAGTTGTTTGTACGTATGTAGGTTCGGTATCTTAATTCAAATTACCAGATGAATGGTGAGAAATTTATGTTTTTTAGCTGCCTCGAATTGGTTTAAGAAAAAAGATGGAAGCAAATATTTTTTGTTTTCGGGATTTGATATGCTCTAGTGTACTCTTTATACCACCTAATAAATGATTGGATACCCTCTTTTAGCGATATTCGCGGTATATATCCATAATCGTTTTGCAGGTGTGATACATCTGCCCAAGTAATGAGTGCATCGCCCGATTGCATGGGTTTGTCTACCGTTAAGGCTTTGATGCCGATTGATTGTTCTAGTGTGTACACAAAATCTCGCAAGTGAACAGGAGATGAGTGTCCTATATTATAAATATTCGCGCGTTCGTGCTGTTCGTTTAGCGGGTGATTTTTTATAATCAATGCCATTCCATTAATAACATCATCTATATAGGTAAAGTCGCGATATATATCGCCATTATTATATAATTCGATAGGGTTATGGTGTATAATTGCATTTGCAAATAGTGAGGGTGTCATATCTGGTCGTCCCCATGGTCCATAAACAGTAAAGAAACGAAGTCCTGTTGTTTTTATACCATAAAGCTCACTATAAGCATGCGCCATCAATTCGCCCGATTTTAATGTGGCTGCATGCAGGCTGCTTGGTTGATCTGTTGTTTGTGTTTCGCTATACGGAAGCGTTGCTTTGGCTCCATATACACTCGAGCTACTTGCATAAATAAGGTGGATATGTGGATAATTTCGGCAAATCTCTAAGATGTTAAAGGTGCCTTGTATATTGGTCGATATATATTGTTGTGGATTTTCAGCACTATAACGTGCTCCTGTTTGTGTTGCTAGATGGCACACGGTGTCGAATTGATTACTTGCAAACAGATTTTGTATTTGGGTTGTATTTTCAACATCGATTTGCATAAATTGAAAATTATACTCGTTGCGCATCTCTTTAAGTAGTGCTAAGCGTGCGTATTTAAGTGTAGGGTCGTAGTATGCATTCATATTATCAATGCCGACAACTTTATGTCCGTCTTGTAACATTCGTTTTGTTAAATGAAATCCAATAAATCCTGCGCATCCTGTTATTAATAAATTCATAGTATTTTTATTATAGTTGATGGTAACTAACCGATACTATAACAATGGAAGGGTGGGTAGTTGTTTAAAAAAAACAGGTAAATATAATCGTATGATGTTGATTGGTCATCTCTTGTTATGCTTATTGAAGGGGTAGCGATAAAAAAGGTTGTACGAAGCAAATATCTTTTTGTTCCAATGAAAAATAATTTCACCACCACAAATAGATGTAGCTCAATAAGATGTAGTGACTTTTTGTTTTTTACACCTTACGCTTCAGCCAGCTGAACAAACTCACTTGAAGCACCTGAATTTCTATAGGCTAATGAAAATGGTTCTCCGATATCAAAACAGCAGAATATACAGCAGGGTGTAAAAACCAAATAGTCACCATAAGATGCTATTTATAAATATATTAATGATGTAAAAAATAATTTACTTCAACCTTATCTGAACGGTTCGCCCACTTTATATGTTGGATTGTTGTGATTTCATATAATAGACATATGTCTGTGTTTGAATATACATATGTCTATTTGCTGAAAGCTAGTAGTTTTAGGTGTAGAAGACACCGTCTGTTCGAGCAAAGACACCGTCTATTTATCAACTAGCAATTATCCGCCATGTTTTACGCCAAAAGCCGTAATGTTTTACGCTAAAAACATTGCGGCTTCTAGGGTAAAATAGTACGGCTTTTGATTTAAAACATTACGGTTTTTTTGAGCAAAGGAGACTTTGCTGTATTCGTATCGTATTTATTTAGCTAACTTCCATTCTGCACCCTCTTTGGTATCTTTGATCTCAAAGCCAAGTGCGGTTAGTTCGTTTCTGATTTTATCAGACATAGCCCAGTCTTTATTTGTTTTTGCTTGCTGACGCAGTTCGAGTAGCATATCAATCGCTTTTCCATACGCTTCGGTATTTGTTGCAGCCTCTTGCATTTCTGGTGTTAAGCCCAAAATATCGAACAAGAATAGATTGAATACAGCTTTAAGCTCTTCTAGATCGGCAGCAGAGATTGTGCCATGACCTGCCAATACCGAATTAATAGCACGTGCAGCATCAAATAGATACGAGATTGTAATCGGACTATTCAAATCGTCGTTAATTGCCTCGTAGCATTTCGCGCGCAGACCTTGTACCTCGACCGTTGTTTGCTCCGAAGGTGTTAGTTTGTCTAGGTTTGCAACAGCTTCCATTAAACGCTTCAATCCCTTTTCGGATGCTTGAAGCGCTTCGTTGCTGAAGTCTACCGTACTGCGGTAATGTGCCTGAAGGATAAAGAAACGAATCGTCATCGGGCTATATGCTTGCGCCAAAGAGGCGTGATCTCCAGAAAAGAATTGGTCGAGGGTGATAAAGTTCCCCAACGATTTACCCATTTTCTGTCCGTTTACGGTAATCATATTGTTATGCATCCAATAGCGTACATTCTCTTTGCCCTGTGAGGCAACAGCTTGTGCTATTTCGCATTCGTGGTGAGGGAATACTAAATCCATACCACCGCCATGAATATCAAATTCGTCTCCCAAATATTTACGTCCCATAGCAGTACACTCACAGTGCCATCCAGGGAAACCATCGCTCCAAGGCGAAGGCCAACGCATGATATGTTCTGGTGAGGCACACTTCCATAGTGCAAAGTCAATGCTGTTACGCTTTTCGGTCTGTCCGTCTAGTGCGCGTGTGGTGTTAAGCATATCTTCGATATTTCTACCCGATAGCTTACCATATCCATACTGTTTGTCGAATTTTGCAACATCAAAATAGATAGAGCCTTCGCTTTCGTAAGCAAAGCCATTTGCCATAATTGTTTTAACAAGTTCGATCTGCTCAATGATATGTCCCGAAGCATGCGGTTCGATGCTTGGCGGAAGCACATTCAAGGTGCCCATTGCCTCGTGGTAACGGTTCAGATAGAACTGTACAATTTCCATTGGCTCTAACTCTTCGAGACGTGCTTTTTTGCCGATTTTATCTTCTCCTGCATCTGCATCGTTTTCGAGGTGACCCACATCGGTAATGTTACGCACATAACGCACCTTGTATCCGAGGTGTTTGAGGTAACGAAACAAAAGGTCGAATGTGATTGCCGGACGTGCATGCCCTAGGTGAGCATCGCCATACACTGTAGGTCCGCACACATACATGCCTACGGATGTTTCGTGCAGCGGAATAAACTGTTCTTTCTTACGTGAAAGGGTATTATAAATACTTAATGGATGTTCCATGTCTTATATATGCTTTTTATAGAGTGCAAAACTACATAAAAAACTTGAATTAAGCATACGTTATACAAATATCTATCAAACTACAACAAACCTCTTTGTGCTCGTGTTAAATTAATAAACAGAACAGATTCATCATATTATATATAGTATGCCACATATACCATTGCAGACAAACAATCCAACAGAATTAAGCGTTAAGGGTTTGATTATTACGTTAGGTATTGTTTTTGGAGATTTAGGAACTTCGCCACTCTATACGATGCAAGCCATTTTAGGTACAGCCAGTAAGGTGGACGCATATTTTGTATTGGGTGCGCTTTCGTGTATCTTCTGGACACTTACGCTGCAAACCACCGTAAAGTATGTGCTGATTGCACTCAGAGCAACAAACAGAGGAGAGGGGGGTATCTTCTCGCTCTTTATGCTGCTTAAAAATAGATCGAAATGGAGTTATGTAATTGCTATAATCGGAGCGTGTGCCCTTTTGGGTGATGGTGTAATAACGCCCTCTATTACGGTTACATCGGCAATGGAGGGGTTAAAGATGTATGATCCAGATATACCCGTGCTGCTTTTTGTTGTAATCATTCTAACAGGGATCTTTTTTGCACAACAGTTCGGAACAAGTTCGCTGGGTAGATACTTCGGACCTATTATGGCCGTATGGTTTTCGATGCTTTTAGTTTTTGGTTTGATTCATCTAGTAGGTAACCCTGCAATACTAAAAGCGATTAATCCCTATTACGCTTACCGAATTATCAGCGAACATCCGCATGCATTACTCTTATTAGGCGCTGTGTTTCTGTGTACAACGGGAGCAGAGGCGCTCTATTCTGACGTGGGGCAGTGTGGATTGCAGAATATCCGTATCTCGTGGGGGTTTGTGAAAAGTAGTCTGTTGCTCAACTATTTTGGACAAGGCGCTTGGGTGTTGAGTCATTTGAGTAGCGAGAGCAGTGGTGTTAATCCATTCTTTGCAATGATGCCGCATTGGTTTATACCGATCGGAATCACTATTTCAACATTGGCGGCAATTATTGCGAGTCAGGCATTAATAACGGGTTCGTTCTCTATTGTTAGTGAAGCTATCTCGTTAAACTTCTTCCCTAAGGTGCGTATTAACTACCCTACAAATATCAAAGGGCAGATGTATATCCCAGTGATCAATTGGACACTATATAGTTGTTGCCTTTTTATTGTGTTTTATTTCCAAAGCTCGGGCGCTATGCAGGCTGCTTATGGATTATCCATTACTGTTGCGATGTTAATGACTACGATGCTTTTGATTAGTTACCTCAAAACACGGATCAAAACCTATCAATTGCTGCTGTTTGCGGGCTTGTTTCTGCTTATAGAGTCGACGTTTCTGATCGCTAATTTAATGAAATTCTTAACCGGTGGATGGCTTTCGCTTCTGCTTACTCTCTTTTTTATCTCCATCATGTATGTGTGGTATCGAGGTGCTGCCCTCGCTAGGCAGTTTACAAAGTTCTTGCCGATGGCGACATATGCACCCATGATTGATGCGCTCGCAAATGACAAAACAATCAATAGGTATGCCTCGCAGCTCGTTTATATTACTGATTCGTCAACATCGACTCAGATAGAAAACAAAGTGATCTATTCTATACTACACAATCCCCCCAAACGAGCCGATATATATTGGTTGCTGCATATCGAAAGGGTAGACGAGCCTCATATGCTCGAATATGATTACGAAGAGGTGATCAAGAACCGACTTATACATGTAAACATCAGGCAAGGCTTTAAAGAAGAGCCCCGAATAAACCGCTACTTTAAACAAATCCGCCAAGCTTTAGCAGATCAAAAACGAATTGATCAAAGCAGCCCTTACCCTTCGTTAAAAGCATTGGGTATTGTAAGTGCATGCCGTTATATATTAATTGAAGATGTGCAGGTAAAGGATTATGAATTTACGTTTGTGAAAAAGATTATCATGGACTACTTTTTTGTACTCAAACGCGTATTTGTGAATAATGCCAAGTCGTTAGGGTTAGATATTACACGCGTTTCTACTGAAGAGATCCCCCTTTTAACAGAAGAGTCTGTTTTAGATGTCGAAAAAGATGTTGAGCCATTAATATTAAAAATAAAATATATCCCTAAGGGTTAGGTGTTTATGGAGTTGTTGTAATTTTTTGATGGATTTAAATGAAAAATATATCTCAAATAATTAGGATAGTAAATAAAAAGCACTACCTTTGTACTCGTTATCTGATAACAAACATATCGCGGAATGGAGCAGTGGTAGCTCGTCGGGCTCATAACCCGAAGGTCATAGGTTCGAGTCCTGTTTCCGCAACAATATAGAGAAGATTGAGATTTATAAAAGATTTGAATCTATCTATTTGTTGTCAAATAATAAACATATCGCGGAATGGAGCAGTGGTAGCTCGTCGGGCTCATAACCCGAAGGTC
>CAMQTD010000009.1 GCA_947036995.1 uncultured Parabacteroides sp. | reverse complement strand
TCCACCTAATTGGACTAACAAAAACATGATACATACAAATAAAAGCATCGTAAACACCCCTCTTTACTTTTTCCTTATCATCATCTGCTGCACACTTTGGGGTTCGGCATTTGCTGGTGCAAAAATAGGATTTCAATACTGCTCGCCAATCATGCTTTCAGGACTTCGGTTCACATTAGCTGGACTACTACTACTCCCTGTTTTATTGATGGGTAAACCCTCCTTTAGATCACTATTTAAACACTGGAAATATATGCTGCTGTTTGGTTTTATCCAAACATTTCTACAATATGGAATATTTTTTGTCGGACTTAATAAAGTTCCTGGAGCAGTTGCTGCTATTATAGTTGGAGCTGGACCTATCTTTATAGCAATACTGGCACATTTCAGCATGCAAGATGATAAGTTTACAACAAAAAAGATCATCTCTAGCATACTTGGATTTTCAGGTATTATATTTATTGCACTCAACAAAGAGGGAATCTCTGCAATATCGAACGACTTCTACTATGGTATTGCACTACTTATTATTAGCAATATTATTGGTGCTAGTACAAATATCATCGTCAAAAAGCAGCAGCACCTTAAAGTATCACCCATAGCACTCACCTCGTTTGCAAATTTCTCTGGTGGTATTATGTTACTTATTACAGCATTTATTTTTGAACCCATAACATTAGATGCCCCTCCCGTTGAGTTCTATTTTGCACTCATATGGCTGGCTATTATTCCAGCTGCAGGCTTTTCAATATGGTACTATCTGTTAGAGCAAGATGGCGTTAAAGTTTCAGAATTAAACATTTGGAAGTTTATCATCCCAATCGTTGGATCAATATTAAGTTGGATTATGCTTAAAGATGAAGAACCGCGATGGCAAGAAATTGTAGGTATACTTATTATCTCTGCAGCAATTATAGTACTGCAATACACCCCTAAAAGAAAAGGTCGTAATTAAAAAGCAGCAAGCGTTTATACCTTAAAGATACAAACGCTTGCTATTTCACTCAATTCAATAAACACGTATTACAACGTAATAGGCGTACCATTATAAAAATCTAATATCTTTGTTCTGAAGATATAATCAAACTTTGCTTGTGTCTGCTCAGAAAGACTTTGCATATACTGTGTTTGTGCTTGTGAAAAATCAAAAGCAGAGCTTTTTCCAGCAGCATAGCGCTCTTCGGCATAGCTAAATGCCTCTTTACTTGCTAAAACAGATTTATCAGATGCATCGTATTTTTTAAGTGATGCTGTTGCATTGTAATACGCTTGCTGAATCTCCTTATAAAGAATCTTCTTACTGTTGTCTACCATCAGTTGTTGAGACTGAATATTGATACGTGCATGCTTCACACTGTTTCTTACTTGGAAGCGGTTAAATATCGGAATAGAAAGCGTGAATCCAATTGTTTTACGTGCGTTGTTTTTCAACTGATCACTAAAAGCAATATTAGTACTCGCATCCTCATTTCCCGAATAGTGGTAGTAACCATTACTATAACTAGCCCCTAGATCTAACTTTGGATAAAATCCAGCTTGCGCTATTTTAAGTCTTTTCTTTTGGCTTTCGAGTAAAAACTCTTGCTCTTTAACCTGAGGTTTAAAGGTGATGGCATTCGCAAATATTTGATCTGCTGGAATAATACTGCTTATATACTTCTCTATATTATCATGCGTAGCAGGTACAACAACATCAATTGTTTCGCTTTCATTTTCTAACTCTAAGCTCTGAGCCAAATCAAGAAGCGACAGACTGAGGCTATTTTGTGCTTCAGCAACCGAAACTTCATGCTTTGCCAACTGCGCTTTAATATCGTACAGTTGAGCCAAAGGTACTTTGCCAGCATCAACAAGCGCTTCAGTTTGCTTTATCTGTTTATTTGATAAGCTGTATTGTAGGTCTGCTATTTTAAGCAACTCTTTGTTGTAAAGTACCTGAATATAGTACGAAGTGATATTGATTGCAAGATCCTCTTTTACTTTTTCGAGTGAAGCGGTTGCAGCCTTTAAATCTAGTTTACTTGCGGCAATACTATTAGGTGTTTTAAGTCCGTCAAATATAGGCATAGATATTTGTACACCTGCGGAGCTGTTGGCAGAGTTTTGGTCTACAATCACACCTGATTTAGAGGGTGATCTTCCAAAATCAAAGTTTTGACCTACGCTAGCATTCATATCGGGCAACCAACTATGCTTGTTGGTATGTAAGTCTACCTTTCTGCGCTCCTCTTCTTGCACTTTTTGTTTCAGCTCAATGTTATGTTCTAATGCGTGATTGATACACTGTTCGAGTGTCCAAGGTGCTTTAACAGTCTGTGCTTGTAGCTGCAAACCACAACAAAGAGCAAATAATGGTATATATAGTTTTATCATAATGGATTATTTTTTAGACGAATCAATTACTGCACCTTTGATCTTATCTTCGGCTGTAACTCCTCCTTTGATTTCTATTTGAATACCATCGGATAGACCAATCTCTACTGGCTTTTTCTCAAATAGTTGTTCTGGAGATTCTTGTGTCAGCACCTCAACAAATACCGAATCGCCCTTGAAAGTTACGCAACTCTCCGGAATAGTTAGTACATCTTTTGCTTGCTTCAATACAATTTCGGCATTTGCACTATACCCTGCACGGATAAAAGCATTTTCAGGAATAGTAACAGCAGCTTTGATCTCAAACTGTATCGCTCCACTCTTCTCTACACCTTTAGGAGAAACATATTCCAATAGCGCATCAAATGTGCGACCTTCCATAGCTCCGATAGTCAGTTTGATAGGCATACCCTCGTTGATACGACCAATATCTGTTTCGTCCACATTACCTCTAAAAATCATATCATTCATATCAGCAACCGATGCGATGGTAGTTCCATCGTTGAAGTTGTTACTTTGAATCACAGAGTTACCAACTTTAATCGGTACATCAAGTATCATACCTGTAATAGTGCTTCGTATCTGCGTTGTACTAGCAGCTTTAGAGCTTTTAGAGATACCATCACGTATAATTTCAAGTGCACTTTGTGCATTGCTTAACTCCTCTTTTGCTTTTTTGTAACTCGCTCTTGATAGTTGAAACTCTTCTGCTGCAATAACACCCTTGTTAAAAAGTTTTTCATCGCGAGAGAATACCTCTTTCACCTGTTCTAAAGAGATTTTCGCCATCGTTACACGAGACTCAGCACTGTTAAGTTGTACCATCTCTGGGATTACTTTAACCTTAGCAATAATCTCGCCAGCTTTCACCATCTCACCTGCCTCTTTTGTTAATTCGGAGATGATACCCGATATTTGAGGTTTGATTAACACCTCGTAGCGAGGTTCTACATTACCTGTGGCTACTGTTTTGGTTTCTACATTGCCAATTGTAGGAGAAACGGTTTCGTAAACTACGACTACTGGTTGTGCTTTTTTCCACAAAAAGTAGAAAGTTCCTGCCACTGCTCCTAAAATGGATACGATTAAACAAATGCGCAATATCTTGCTTATTAAACGATTCTTCATAACGATATGAATTTATTATTTTATTACTATTTTTTCTTCTTCTTGGATATCAATTATATACTATTCATCCCTTATAGCATCAATGGCTTTAATCTGCATCGCTCGCCATGCAGGAATAAGTCCGGCTAATACGCCACTAACAAGGAGTACAACTGTTGCGATAACTGCTGTATTTATATCTACACTTGGATTCAGAATCGAAGCACGTTCTGTTGATTGAGCTGCTTGTGCAATCAGTATTTGATCTGCAACATCTAACATGAGCACGCCGAAACAGAGTCCAATCAACCCTGCTAATGCTGTAATGGTTAAACTTTCGCTTATAATTTGAGAGATAATATCCCAAGGCTTCGCACCTAAAGCACGTCTTACGCCTATTTCTCTGGTACGTTCTTTTACGGTAACCATCATAATATTACTAATGCCAATAATTCCAGCAAGTAATGTACCCAAACCTACAAGCCACACAAGAGTATCAATCCCTAAGAAAAGCATTTCGAACATACCAAACTGTTGTGCTATATTCATAACAGAGACAGCTTGCGGATCTGTTGGATCAATCTTATTTTGTCGTTTTAATATTCCTTCCACCGCTGCAATCATCTCATCAAGATTAGTTGCTGGCTTCGCATTGATCGCTAAGAAATGAAGAATATCCCCTTGATTAAGGGTTTGCTGCATTGTACTGAAGGGCAGGTATACTGTTTCTTCACTACGTCCACCAATATTCATATCAGAAGCAACAGGCTCAGCTACACCAATTACTTGATAATATAGTCCATTTACACGAATATACTTACCAGAAGGGTCTTCGTTTTTAAATAAAACTTCGTTTATTTGACTTCCTATAAGACAGACTTTACGATTCTCGTGCAGATCAATATCATTCAGCAATCTCCCATAATGCAGCTTTTGTGCTTCGATATCAAAATATTGTGGGAAAACGCCTTTTACACTAAAAGAACCCGATTCTTGTTCGTAAACAATATTCTTCTCACCCTCACTTCCCCATATCATTGGAGAGAGGGCTTTGATACCGCCTACATTCTTTAGAATACTCTCTATATCACGGTTACGCATATTCCACGACCTACCTGTATTGAAACCTTGATACGGCATACTGGTTCGGTCTGCTTGGAAAAACACGGTATTTGTTGCAAAGCCATTTATACTTTGGTACATTGCATTCTTCATTCCATTACCTGCACCGAGTAGTATTACCAGCATAAAGATGCCCCAGAATACGCCAAAGCAAGTAAGCAAGCTACGTGTTTTATTGCGGGTGATGGTAACCCATATCTCTAACCATTTATCTGAATCAAACATATTATAATTGTTTCTTTGTATTATTATTCAGCTCTCATTGCTTCGATAGCAGATACTTTTACCGCTTTACGTGCCGGAAAATAACCTGCAAGCACACCTGCAACAACGATTAGCGCCGTTGCCATCAGTGAAATACTAAGATCTACTGTTGGATTTTTAAATATCGTTGGATTATTCATCGGATCATTTGCAGCTTGAGATCCAGCCATATTCATCTCCATCACGTAGTTTATTCCCTCAGTCAGACCTACAGCCGATATCATTCCCAAATACCCAAATACAGCAGTGATTAGGATTGATTCGAAGATTACAAGTTTCAGTATAGCATTGGGTTTAGCGCCAATAGCTTTACGGATACCAAATTCTCGTGTACGCTCTTTTACCGTGATTAGCATAATATTACTTACACCCACAATACCTGCCATCAGCGTGCCGATACCTACAATCCAAATAAAAAGCGTTATACCATTAATCATTGTTTCGAACATACGCATCTCTTTACCTGTATTCCATATACCGATGGCACTTTTATCTGTAGGATCAAACTGATGTCGGCGAGCAGTACGTTCACGAAAGCGATCTTCGAAGGCATCGTTTTGCGCTTCGGTAGTAACTCCTTTTACAGTAAAGGTAAGCGAACTTATACGATCTCCTTGATTGAACAGTTTTTGTGCTGTAGTGAGGGGGATATATGCAGGAGAACTATTTCCGGGAGTTTTCTCGTGGTAGACACCTACAACTTGAAACATTGTTTTTCCACAACGAACATACTTTCCAATAGCGGACTGATCTTGAAAAAGCACCTCTTTCATCCGAGGGCTAAGCACAATCACTTTTCTATTTTCATTTATATCAAGGTCGTTGATAAACCTTCCCATCCCACTATTCTGCGTAATAAAATTGATCGAAGAGAAATCTGGATAAACACCCCGAAGACTACTTGTTAATAACTTATTGTTCGCGATCAGTGTATCTGTGCGGTAGATCGTTGCAGAACGCATGTCGACCTCTTGATGTTCATTTGTAAGTGCCGTATAATCATCGTTTGTAAATTGGATATACCGGTGATCTTTCATTCCCTGCCAAGGTTTTGAGGTGTATCGTGTCCAGACCTGAATGCGGTTAGCCGCCAAATCGCGGAAGTTATACATCACTCCATTGCTCAATCCATTACCAGCCCCAAGGAGCGAGATCAGCATAAAGATACCCCATGATACGGAAAATCCTGTGAGGAATGTACGTAGCTTATTCTTTTTTATCGTGCTCCAAATCTCACGCAGGTTATCAAAGTCTAACATAACCAGCTCCTTTTTCTATTGACTCTATTAATCCATCTTTAACACGTATAATTTTATCTGTTGCGTTGGCTACAGATTCTTCGTGCGTTACAATAACCATCGTCATTCCCTCCTTGTTCACATTACGAAGCAGCTCCATCACTTCGAGGGTTGTCGAACTGTCTAATGCTCCAGTAGGTTCGTCGGCAAGAATTACTTGTGGTTTAGCAATCAGTGCACGGGCAATGGCTACGCGTTGTTTCTGTCCACCACTCATTTCGTTTGGCATATGCTCTGCCCAAGCCTTAAGCCCTACCATATCGAGGTATTCGAGCGCCATTGCATTTCTCTTTTTGCGGCTTACGCCTTGATAGTAGAGCGGAAGCGCCACATTTTCTACAGCATTCTTAAATGTTATAAGATTAAACGATTGAAAGATAAATCCAATCATTTGATTACGAAGTTCGGCAGCTTTGCTTTCGCTTAGGTTTTTAATGAGCTGACCGTTTAGCGTATATGTACCAGTATCGTACGTATCTAATATACCCAATATATTCAGTAGCGTAGATTTTCCCGATCCTGATGATCCCATGATGGAAACCATTTCTCCTTTTTCAATATTCAAATCAATCCCCTTCAATACATGCAATGGCGATCCGTTGAAGTATGTTTTGTTTATTCCTTTAAGTTCAATCATGGTATTACGTAATTTTCTTACTTGATTATTTCTTTTTTTATTTCGTATGCTAGGAGAATTGTTTAACTCACTCTGTAGCTCTACGAAACAAAGGAATAAAAAAATACGATACTATGCATAACATAGTACTTGTAATTACATTAAATTAACAGACTTATCTTTAATAATAACAGTGCTACACTTATTAATCCCTACAAAATGATTCTAATTTTTAATCTCATGCTATCGCAAACAGCGTAATATACCCCCTTTTTTTGTCCAGCGTGGTAACCCTCCTAGTGTGTGTTTTTCAATTCCTCTATCACTCTATCACTACTTTTCCTTAATCCACTCACTACTAGACAGATGTAAATTTCCGTTAACATTTTTTCTATCACTTTACTATCACTTCTCTATCACTCCTCTATCACTTTTATTATTCTTATATTGAAGGTGATAGAGATAGCAAAAAACGAGCGTTATATCTTCAACTTTTCGACGCTTTCAATTAGTGATAACACACTTATATAAAACAATTTAGGACGGTGCTTTTTATAAAAAAAGTACCGTCCTATTATTGCTGACACCCGGGTGGAAGAGGGGTTTACACCCGGGTGTCAGCGCCTTGAGACCCGGGTGTCAGGTATGCTGAGACCCAGATGTGCCACAACATAAGTTATTATGTAATGCTATTTTTACAGCGTGCCTCGACATTTTAGGCTAGTACTTTATTACGCTATGGTTATAGTTTAACCATAGTTATTATTTGTTATTCGGAAATTATGATATTGGGGATTTTACATTTGGTATAAACATGAATCACCAGCAAAAGTTGTACTTCTGGTTTACACACTAGTTTACACAACCGAGATCGAATCTTATAAAACACCAGCCATATAGGCATAAAAAAAGAGAGTTACTTTAGAAGTAACTCTCTTTTTCTTGTGGTGCCACCAAGAATCGAACTAGGGACACAAGGATTTTCAGTCCTTTGCTCTACCAACTGAGCTATGGCACCGTGTAATATTCAACAGTGTTGTTGTTTTGATTACGTGTGCAAAGATACGGTTATTTTTTATACCTGCAAGCTTTTTCGCAAAAAACTTGCAGGTATTTTTCATTTTTATTCAGAAAGCTGGTTCCAACCCTGTGCTACCATTGGCACTTCTGTACCATCGCGGGCAATTAGATAAGCACCAAGTTCAGGTTTAGCAATATGACCAATCACCTTAATTCCTTTAATAGCAGACACTTTATCGTGCTGTACTAAGGGTACGGTAAATAGCAATTCATAATCTTCGCCTCCATTCATGGCTGCCGTGGTTAAACTCATATTAAATTGCTCTGCCATCAAGGCTGTTTGGTAGTCGATAGGAATTCGCTCTTCGTATATACGACAGCCTACATTACCTTTTTTACATAGATGAAGCATTTCTGAAGATAAGCCATCAGAAATATCCATCATCGAGGTTGGTAGAATTCCTTCGGCAGCCAGTGCTTCGATAATATCTTTACGCGCTTCTGGTTTTAGCTGACGCTCGAGCAGATACTCCTTTCCTGAGAAGTCTGGCGTAAAATCTTTTTCGCCACGAAACACTTGCTTCTCGCGCTCCAACAATTGCAAGCCCATATAAGCCGCGCCAAGGTCTCCCGATACACAAACTAGATCTGTATCATTCGCACCGCTGCGGTATACGATTTTATCTTTATCTGCTTCGCCAATACAAGTGATGCTGATTGTAAGTCCTGTTAAAGACGAAGAGGTGTCTCCTCCTATAATATCAACGCCATAAGCCGTACAGGCTTGTTTAAGTCCGGCATAAAATTCTTCTAAATCTTCTACACAAAAGCGCTTTGATAAACCGATAGAAACAGTTATCTGCTTAGGTGTTCCGTTCATTGCATAAATATCCGAAAAGTTTACAACGGCAGATTTATATCCCAAATGTGCTAATGGCACATAGGTTAAATCGAAATGAACACCTTCTAATAGTAGATCAGTTGATACAAGGATCTGTTTTTCGGCATAATCCAATACTGCAGCATCGTCTCCTATGCCTACTAACGTACTTTTATTTTTTATTTCCAATGCATCTGTTAGGTGACTGATTAATCCAAACTCACCCAATGTTGCTATTTCTGTTCTCTGTTTCATATTTCTTTATATCGTTAAGATCTGTTTTTATTAAATTGAGCGACATGATTTACGATCATTCGCTCGAAATCTGCTTGTTTGTTTGATAAAAAATTAATTTCGATCGGTATGTAATAGATAAATGGTTTCAGCTCCTCTGGCAGATGAGGGTTCGAAACCAAACGTGCGGCATCTTTCTCGGTTACGAGTATGCGCTTATCTGCCGACTCAATCGCTTTAAAAGATGCTGCAATCTGATTAAAGTCCTTTTGCTTGAACATATAATGATCGGAGAAGTTTAGCACCTCAACTGCTGTAGCGTAACGTTTCACTTCGGCTATCAATGGGGCTGGATTGGCGATCCCCGAAACCAATAGATAAGAACAGCGATGTTTCGCGTCTGAAAGTGCATAACTGGCTTGTTGATTAAACAACGGTGTTACCTTTGCATAACGTATAGAGGTGAAAAATAGCGATTGATAAGGATAAAGGGCTAAATTAACCTCCGCCACACGGCAATCCATTGGATTGATATCTGCATCGCATTTCGTTACTATCACTACTGATGCACGGTCTGCCCCAGCGATAGGTTCGCGCAAACGACCAACGGGTAGCAGCTTATCAAAACAGTACATCCGACTCGAGTCGGTGAGCAGAAGTGTTAGCGATGGGGATACGTAGCGATGCTGCAACCCATCATCTAGCAAAATTACTTCGGGGCGCTCCATTTCGGGCAACGCCAGCAAGCGATCAATGGCTCGGCAACGATTGGCATCTACTGCAACAATCACCTGCGGATACTTAAATTTTATTTGATAAGGTTCATCTCCAATATCACTGCTACTACTTTGTGCCGTAGCGAGTACAAAACCTTTCGTTTTACGTTTATAGCCACGACTAACCACCGCCACACGATATTGATCCATAAGTGTACGTATCAAATACTCTATGTGCGGTGTTTTACCTGTACCTCCTGCTGATAAATTTCCAACACAAATCACAGGTACTTGAAAGGAGGTGGATTTAAGCCAACCCCAATCAAATAGTTGATTACGAAATCTAACGCCCAGCCCATACAAGAATGAGGCTGGATATAAAGAGGGATACAGTGTAAAGTTTCGTGCTAAATCCATAGTTTAAAGAGGCTTTATATCAAATGGGATACGTGCTTGGATACCAGTGCTGTGCTTTATTTGATTCAACATAGCAAACTCTTGGAACGACGAGCCTAAAAAGCTCTGAACGAACTGAAGTTTAATATTTTCCAATTCCTTTTCCATTAGTGTTGTCAAAAAATCTTTTTGGGTAGAAACGTGTGTTACGCTATATGCCTCAACTTCGGCAAGTTCGGCAGCACTTGTTATGGCTAGTTCAATACCGCCTAATTCGTCTACAAGTCCGATCTCTACGGCTTGGCTACCTGTCCATACACGTCCTTGCCCTATTGCGTCAATTTCTGCGGTTGTTTTACCTCTTCCATCTGCACAACGCTTTATAAATGTTTGATAGCCGCGCTCAACATGACCTTGCAATAAAGCACGCTCACCATCGCTCATCGGACGAGAAATATCGCCAAAATCGGCATATGTATTTGTTTTCACCACATCCATGGTTAAATCCACCTTATTTAAAGTACCTGCAACATTGGGGAACATACCAAAAATTCCAATAGAGCCTGTCAATGTATTTGGTTCTGCAATAATTTTATTGGCTGCACAAGCAATATAATAACCGCCCGAAGCGGCAACATCGCCCATAGAGATGACAATCGGTTTAACTTTTTTGAGTTCGACCACCTGTTTCCATATCTGCTCAGATGTATAAGCGCTACCACCTGGAGAGTTTACACGCAATACAACGGCTTTAACACTAGCGTCATTTTTAAGTTTAATCAATTCGTTCGCCACCTTTTCGGTGATTACGTTACTGGCAGAAAAAGGGAACGATGCTGGTTCGTTTTGTTCGATCGGTCCCTCAGCATAAAGCACGGCAATTTTACCATCCTGTGGCTTTTCTTGTGCAGTTACTGCAATCATTTTATCGTAAGGTGCTGTTTTAAGTAGCGTTCCTGACTGACATGCCATATTTTTAATCAACTCTTCGACATCCGAACGGTATTTAAGGGCATCGATAAATCCAAGTTCGACCGCTTTAGTAGGTTCTGAAAACAGATACCCCTCATTGGCATATTGATTTACAACTTCCGCCTTTAAACTACGTGATGTACTGATTCCATTTACGATATTACCCCATACACTTCCGATATAAGAATCGATTTGTGCACGGTTTGCATCGCTTAATTTATCTAATATAAAAGGCTCTACAGCTCCTTTATAAGTTCCAACTTTAAAAATCTGCATCTCTACACCCAATTTATCTAACAATCCGGTATAAAACATCGTTTGCGATGCTAAACCATGAATATCTAATAATCCTTGAGGATTGAGATATACTTTATCTGCCACACTACAAAGATAGTAGCACCCTTGTGTAAAGTTATCGGCATAGGCAATAACAAACTTACCACTGGTTTTGAAATCAATCAGTGCACGGCGCAAAGCCTCTAAGCTGGCAGAACCTGCCGAAAGCATTTTGGCATCTAAGTAGATACCTGTTACTTTATCATTTAGTTTTGCTTGTTCAATAGAGTAGAGAAGTGATTTAAGGGATAGGAGATTCGACTTTTCGCCCATTAATTCGTCTAACGGATTTTCTAACACTTGGTCAGAAAGCACACCATCTAACGTGATTTTATATACCGTGTTTTCTTTGGGTATATAGGTTGTTTCGCCCATAGTAGCTGCCATAGAGATAACAGCTGATATAGTTACAAAAACCAAAATCATCACTGCCACGCATACCCCTAATGCGGAGGCAAACATCATTTTAAAAAATTGTTTCATCTTATTTAGTATATAATTTATTCATTCTAAACAACAAATGTAATAAGAAAATTAGATTGTTTGTAAGTTCGTCTGCCTAAAAGATAAGTTTATTCTGTGAAACAATGCTTTTTAAGTAAAAAAAAGAGTTACTTAGGGAGTGAGAGTAGTAAACCAATCACTTGAGAGTAGTTAGCTGTTCCGTTCGAAATATTATTTCCTTTCAAAAATAGATTGTAAACCTTATGCTGTATCTTACCAATCATAGGGTTATACTTTTCGTCCCAATAGATACGGTTCTTTTTATACAACGCCCAAATCTCGGGACGGATGGTCGAGGCAAAGGCACGGTATTGCGATTCGCTCAATGCTTGCACTGCATTACCCATAACATACGGAAAGAGTGACATGTAACCTGAAAAACGAATTGTAGAATCTTTTGATGCACTGCAAATTAAATAGGCGTACAGATTAGCCTCTGCCTCTGAGGCAATACCCAGTCGGTGTGCTAATTCGTGCATATAAGAGAATGGATATTGTACACTTAAAAGCTCTCCATTGACACAAAATTCGGAAAAGAAAGGTGCCATATACCCTAAAACACCTACTTGCGACATCGCAAAATCAGATAGCATCGGCTTTGCAGGTATCAACTCTGTTGGTTTAACCATGCCGTATGTACTGCTCAGATTGGCATATCCCTCCATCCCTGTTTGTTGAATCAAAAGGGTATCAAGCGTCATCTTTTCAGTATATGAGGCGTTAAGCTCCGTACTGTAATCGGTCAGAAAGGAGTGAAATTGCAGCGAATCGTAAGCTACACGCTCAATTGCTGTGCGTTCGTAAAAAGGCATGCGGAAATAGTTTCCTCCCCATGCTAAGTAAAACCAACCATAGATAAATCCTAGATAGGCAAGCATATGCAAAAGAATACTGCGATAGCTCCGTTTGCGATAACGTGCATAAAAGGGATAAACAAGTAATCCTAATACACTGAGTAGAATCGTGAGATCACTCAGTGAAAAAGGAAAAATAGATGAAAAAGAAGACAGCACATTGGATACAACGGGATACACCTGTTGTGCATACTGTTCGCCTATCACGGGGTTACTTTGCAGCAACCACACATAGCCAAGGAGTAATAACAGGAGTAAACCCAAAACAATATGTATCACATTCTTTTTCACAAGCTGTTTATTTAATCAATATTCCGAATCAACCATTTACGAACAGTCTCGGGTGTTGTACCACTCCGTGCTGCATAATCTTTTAATTGGGCAGTATCGATCTTACCTATTTGGAAGTAGGTGGTTGCAGGATGTGCGAACATTAGTCCACAAACCGTTGCACTTGGTGTTAAAGCGCCATTTTCGGTTAGCTTTACGCCGATCTCTTCTGCATGCAAGAGTTGATCTAAACGGTATGTTTGCAGTTGGTCTGGTAACGAAGGGTAACCTATTGCTGGGCGTATCCCTTGGTAGTTAACCTTGAACAGGTCTTCTACGCTACACGACTCCGTAGGTGCATATCCCCAATGGGTTGTACGTACCTGCTGATGTAGATATTCGGTTGCTGCTTCTGCCAAACGATCTGTAAGGGTCTGTAAAAGCATTAGACTGTATGAGTCTCCTGCTTCTTCATATTTTTTATATAGATAGTCTGCTCCAACGCCTGCTGTTACAACAAATGCACCGGCATAGTCTGTACGTCCGGTAGATAAAGGCATAACGTAATCTGCCAATGATTTATAAACACCATCGGTACGAGTTGCTTGTTGACGCAACAGTGGAAACGAAACATTTCCAACAATTAAGGTATCGTCTATTGTATTTGCCTCATATATTCCGTAAACAGCCTTGATATATTCTGCCTTAATTGACTCTAAATGGTCTAACATACGCTGTGCATCTTTGAATAGCTGCATCGCTTCGGCTGCTTTGGGGCGTAATGCTGGCTCAATGCCAGATAACCACGATGCCCTACAAGCATCACAACCATGAATCTTTGTTAGTGCTTCGAAGCGTGGATTCAAATCCCAAGCCATAAAGAAAAAGCTCCAATGGATGTATGGGCGTACCACTTCGATAGGGATAAAAGGAATTACCTGTCTGCCCAACTGTGCAGGCTTTGTAGGTTGATACGCTTCCCAATCAAGTTGTAAACGCTTTGCTCTTGCTTCAGAAAGAGATACCAATGGTAACTGCTTCTGCGGTTGAGACGCACGTAGTGCTGCGTATTCTTGCGAAATACGTTCTATTAATGCTGCACGCGTATCAGCATGCAGGTAGTTTGTTATAACTAATGGTGTTTGAGCTGCATCTGCCACATGAATCACTTGGTGCGAATAGTGTGGTGCAATCTTCACGGCTGTATGTAGCTTTGAGGTTGTAGCCCCTCCTACCATCAATGGGATAGAGAGGTTTGCTTTTTCCATTTCGGCTGCTACATGTGCCATCTCATCTAACGATGGGGTGATTAGTCCGCTTAGGCAGATAAAATCGGGTGCTGTTTCAATCGCTTTTTGAACAATTACATCAGCCGGAACCATAACGCCTAGATCAATGACCTCGAAATTATTACATGCTAGAATAATTGAACAGATATTCTTTCCTATATCATGTACATCGCCCTTTACGGTAGCAAATAGAATTTTACCAGCTTTGGTAGAAGCTCCTGCAACTTGTTGCGCTTCAATAGCTGGTTGCAGTATCGCTACTGCGCGTTTCATGGTGCGGGCTGTTTTTACAACTTGTGGTAAAAACATTTTTCCTTCACCAAATAGGCGTCCTACTTCATTCATTCCTCCCATCAATGGTCCATCTATTATGGATACTGCACGTGGGTAGTGTTGTAATGCTTCGGCTAAATCTTCGGCTAGAAAATCGCCTATGCCTCTGATTAAGGCGTAAGATAGACGTTCGTCTAAAGCTTGTTCGCGCCAAGCATCGGTCGCTACCGTTACTGTTCCGCTCTTCTCATTTTTATGCGCTTCGGCATAAGCAATAAGGGCTTCGGTAGCTTCGGGGCGGCGATTCAGTACTACATCTTCGATCAGTGCACGGAATGAAATCTCTATATCATCATAAAGCACAGCGGTAGATGGGTTTACAATTCCCATATCCATACCTGCTTGAATGGCATGATACAAAAAGACTGAATGCATGGCTTCGCGCACAAAGTTATTTCCTCTAAATGAGAAAGAGAGGTTACTTACACCTCCACTAACTTTAGCACCAGGTAAGTTTGCTTTGATCCATCGTACAGATTCGATAAAAGCAAGTCCGTAAGAAGCGTGCTCTTCGATACCTGTAGCAATAGCCAATATATTGGGGTCGAATATGATATCTTGTGGGTTAAACGCTGCTTTATCAACCAATAAATGGTAGGCACGGGCGCATACTTCTATTTTACGTGCGTAGCTATCAGCTTGTCCTTGCTCGTCGAAAGCCATCACTACCACGGCTGCACCAAGTTGTTTAACACGTTGGGCATGTGCTAGAAAGTCTGCTTCTCCTGCTTTTAGACTGATAGAATTAACAATACTCTTACCTTGTACGCATTTAAGCCCCGCTTCGATCACGTTCCATTTGGAGGAGTCGATCATCAGTGGAACACGGGCTATATCTGGCTCTGAGGCAATCAAATTCAAGAAGGTTACCATCTCTTGCTCGGCTTCAAGCATGGCTTCGTCCATGTTGACGTCAATTACTTGCGCACCATCTTCTACTTGTTTACGTGCGATGGAGAGGGCTTCGTCGTAGTTCTTCTCCTTAATCAAGCGAAGAAACTTACGAGAACCTGCTACATTACAGCGTTCGCCTACGTTTACAAAATTATTTTCTGGTTTGATTTCTAACAACTCCAATCCCGAAAGCCATAAACTAGCTGGGCGTTGTGCTGGAATACGAGGTGTAACATCTGCTATCAACGCTTGATATTGAGCAATATGAGCTGGCGTTGTACCACAACATCCACCGATAATATTAACCAATCCTTCGTCTACATAGCTCTTGATGTGCGATGCCATACGTTCGGGCGTTTCGTCATACTCGCCAAAACTATTGGGCAGTCCTGCATTTGGATATGCACTGATATAATAAGGAGCTAGGCGAGCTAGTTCGGCAATGTAAGGCTTCATACCTACTGCCCCAAAAGAGCAGTTAAGACCAATGCTTACAATGTTTGTATGTTGTATTGAGGCTAAGAAAGCCGTCAATGTCTGTCCTGTAAGTGTACGTCCTCCTTGAGAAGATAACGTTAATGACAACATAATCGGAAGATCGAGCTGTTTCTCTTTCAAGATAGCTTCTGCTGCCTCTAAGCCTGCCTTTACATTCAAGGTGTCAAATGTAGTTTCGAACAGTATAATGTCTATACCTCCTTCGATCAGTGCTTCAATCTGCTCCGTATAAGCGGTATATAGCAAATCATAAGTAACAGCTCTAAAAGCTGGATCGTTTACTTCTGGACTAATTGAGGCTGTTTTATTTGTTGGTCCAATAGAGCCTGCCACAAAACGAGTACGTTCTGGATGGGCTGTATTGTATTGATCTACTAGATTACGCGCTAAGCGGGCAGCAGCGATATTCATTTCACGCACATGCGCTTCCATACCGTAATCTTCCATCGATATGGCATTAGCATTAAATGTATTGGTTGCTAAAACATCCACCCCAGCATCTAAGTATTGGCGATGGATAGCCTCTATCACTGTTGGCTTCGTTATATTTAATAAATCATTGTTACCTTTAAGAATACCTGGAGATGAAATAAAATGCGTGCCTCTATAATCCGATTCAGTTAATTTGTACTGCTGAATCATCGTACCCATTCCACCATCTAAAACTAAAATACGCTCTTTGAGAAGGTCTAGAAGTTGCTGTTTGTTCATTATATTATTTCTTAAATGCACGATCCATCTCACGTCTATCATCTTGTTCACGAATGGATTGACGTTTATCGTACTCTTTTTTTCCTTTTGCTATTGCAATCACGACTTTTACTAAACCTTTTTCATTTAGAAACATTTTAGTCGGAATAGTTGTAAATCCACTGTTTGTTGCTGCGCCTTCAATCTTGCGTAACTCTTTTTTATTGAGTAATAATTTACGCTCTCGACGTGCAATGTGATTGTTGTACGATCCATAAAAATATTCTGCAATGTACATGTTTTTAACCCACAATTCTCCTTTAGAGAAAACACAGAAGGTATCAACCAAACTTGCCTTTCCCAAACGAATCGATTTAATCTCTGTACCAGTAAGCACAATACCTGCTGTATAGATATCTAACAGTTCAAAATCAAATTTAGCTCGTTTGTTCTTTATAACGATATTATTATGTACTTTATCTTTCATTTTGTTTATTTTTTTTAGATTCTCAACCCTGGCATTAATAAATAGAGTATAGATTCAACAATATAAGGCACAAACAGGATCACTGCTGTTACGATACCTACAAACTTTTGTTGGTCTTTCTCTTCTACCTGCATATAAATTGGTGCTCCCTCCCAGATGATATAGAATGTGTAAAGCACAAATATGCGCAA
Source organism: uncultured Parabacteroides sp. (assembly GCA_947036995.1). GTDB lineage: Bacteria > Bacteroidota > Bacteroidia > Bacteroidales > Tannerellaceae > CAMQTD01. The sequence continues at coordinate 16,023 of CAMQTD010000009.1, read as the reverse complement.
AAAGAAAAACTCAGGTATCAATATAAGAATGGCGTTCAGTGCAAACATTAATGAAGAGCCATAAGCTACAAAATGCTTCCACAAATTAAGATCTTTCTCGCGATTTAAGAACTTCACACCCAATTCATTCAGCAGATAAACAGCTAAATAAAAGCCTCCGAATGAGGATGCTAATATAGTGATAGCCGATTTAAGTGCCATCTGGACATCCGAAGCTTTATGGGTTATCAACACACCTACAAAAGCGATCAGCGTTAGACATCCAATTATTGGATAAACAAATCCACCCAAAACATCATCCGTTTGGTTCTTTTTTTTATTTAAAACCTTCCACGCCTTAGAGGGTTGGATTACAAGGGCTAGAATCCATTTTAATATTGACTTATACATATTATTAATCTACTTTATAAAAGACAAAAGTATAAAAAATAATGAGTAAACACGTTGCTCACATTCATTTATTTTCAATACAGAAACAATATAAAAAGGGTTTTAAACAAAAAAAGGATACTTCAGTGATTGAAGTATCCTTTTTATTTTAGGTTTTGATGCCTATTTTTTTCTATTTAGCATAGCTTACTGAGCGTGTTTCACGGATCACAGTAATCTTTACTTGTCCTGGATAAGTCATCTCATCTTGAATCTTTTTCGCAATCTCTGTCGAAAGGTTTTCTGTTGCAACATCATCAATCTTATCTGCTCCAACAATTACACGTAGCTCTCTACCTGCTTGGATAGCATATGTTTTTACAACTCCTGGATAAGACATTGCCAACTGTTCAAGATCGTTCAATCTTTTAATATACGCTTCAACAATCTCACGGCGAGCACCTGGGCGAGCACCTGAAATAGCATCACATACTTGAACGATTGGAGCCAATAGGGTAGCCATCTCAACTTCGTCGTGGTGAGCTCCTACTGCATTGCAAATATCTGGTTTCTCTTTAAAGCGCTCACAAAGTTTCATACCTAAAATTGCGTGTGGCAATTCTGGCTCATCATCTGGCACTTTACCTATATCGTGTAAAAGACCTGCACGACGCGCTTTCTTTGGATTCAAACCAAGCTCTGAAGCCATTACAGCACAAAGGTTAGCTGTTTCACGAGCGTGTTGTAGTAAGTTTTGTCCGTAAGACGAACGATATTTCATCTTTCCAATCAAACGAATCAATTCAGGGTGCAATCCATGCACGCCTAAGTCTATCACGGTACGTTTACCTGTTTCGATTACCTCTTCTTCGACCTGTTTGCGTACTTTATTTACCACCTCCTCAATGCGAGCAGGGTGAATACGTCCGTCTTGCACCAATTGGTGCAGTGCCAAACGTGCAATTTCTCTACGCACAGGATCAAATCCTGAAAGAACAATTGCTTCTGGGGTATCATCAACAACAATCTCAATACCTGTAGCAGCTTCAAGCGCACGGATATTACGGCCTTCACGTCCAATGATACGTCCTTTAATCTCGTCCGATTCAATGTGAAACACAGTAATTGAATTCTCAATCGCTGTTTCTGTTGCTACACGTTGAATAGATTGTATGATTATTTTCTTCGCTTCTTTATTCGCAGTCATCTTCGACTCTTCGATAATCTCACTGATGTAAGATTCAGCTTCAGATTTTGCAACATCTTTCAATGATTCTACTAAACGCTCTTTAGCTTCGTCAGCTGAAAGGCCTGAAATTGCTTGTAAATGCTCAATTTCTTGTTTATGTAACGCTGCTAGTTCGTCTTTCTTAACTGCAACTAAACCCAACTGAGATTCTAAGTTCTCTTTTATAAGCTCTGCTTCAGAATTTTTACGTTGTAAATCTTCTAATTTCTGAGTAATAGTTGTCTCTTTTTGCTTCAAACGCCCTTCTGCCGATTGAATTTTTGAATTACGAGCTGCTACTTGTTTCTCTAAATCTGCTTTGAGATTGATAAACTTCTCTTTTACTTCAAGTAATTTATTCTTTTTAATTACCTCTGCCTCTTTTTCGGCATCAACAAGCATCGCATCGCGTCTTGATTTTAGGATGGTGTTCATTCCAACCCATGTCAAGGCACCTCCAACGATGAATGTTGCTATAGGTACAATTATAATTTCTACCATTAGATACTTTTAATTTTATATTTCGTTTATATTCTTAAATAGACACAAAAAAACACTACCGTGTAGCGCAATAAGCCCTACCCAATAGTGCGGAATCTGTAATTATCTTAATGTCAAAATGTTTATTCAGAAGTTAAATATGCTTCTAACTCCTCATTTAGTTGTTGAATCTTATCAACAAAGAGGTCTGTATCCTTCATCTTAGTCAATTTTAATTCTGATATAGATAGTTGAATAGCTACCATATCCAATGATTTGCTTGCAATATCATCGATAAAATAGTGCTGCCGATATTGGTTAAGCTTCACTTGAATCTGTTTAGCTGCTGCACGAACTAGCTCCTCTTCGTCTCGCTCTATCGTTAACGGATACTTCCGTCCATCTATATCTAAATTTATAACAAAAGGCTCTTTCATCTGATTCTATTCATTTAAAAGCGCAATACACTTGTCAACTTCTTTCACTAATCTCATTAGCTTCTGTTTAGCATCCTTAACTTCGCCCTCATTGACAGAAATTACACGTGCCATCATTAGCTTTTCACATTTTGAATTTAATTCTCTTACAGTATCTTCCGCTGTAATTTTCACTTGCTGCAATTCGGCTTCTTTTTGATTCAAAGAATCAGTAAGCAAGTTAATTTTCTCTTTCTGTGTATCACACAAAAAGATTAATTGCCTCACCCTTGCTTCAAAAATAGTTATCAATTTCTCTTGATCGTCTGTCATCTTACCGCAAATTCTACACAAAAGTAAATAATAGATTCGAATTACACAACAAACTGTTCTTTTTTTTAAAATAAAAACCATTGCATAAATTGAATTCAAAACAGAAAAAAACAGACGCCCATAAACATAAACGTCATAACACACATACTAATTCTAAAAACAAAAGAGTGTACCTCATTAAAGAAATACACTCTCATTGTACAATATATCTAATGTATGCTACCTAAAGCATAGAATTAAATCAATCCTTTGGAGCATTTTCGTCTGCTGTCCAATCATATTCAGCACTTTCGTCATACTCTTCAAATTCATAATCTTCTTCTTCGACTACAGGAATTTCAAAGTCCTCTAAGTCGGTAGGTAGTTCATCTAAATCAAGATCTTTATGAACAATCTTCTCTACTTCGTGGAATGTCTCACGTGTAAGCTCTTTCCACAATAAATCTTTCAGCTCTAGGATACCGAAATTTGTGATTGAAGAGATAAATACATAAGGAACATCTGGTAAATCTTCTGATAGAGCTTCGATTAACTCTTCGTCTAGCATATCACTCTTCGTGATTGCTAAAACCCGTGTTTTAGTCAACAACTCTGGATTATATTTCACCAATTCATTAAGTAAGATTTCGTACTCTTTCTTAATATCATCCACGTCGCCTTGAACCATAAATAGCAACAACGAATTTCGTTCGATATGACGAAGGAAACGTAATCCTAATCCTTTACCATCACTTGCACCTTCAATAATACCTGGAATATCAGCCATTACAAACGAGCGGTTGTCGCGATACGCCACAATACCTAAGTTAGGCTCCAATGTTGTAAATGGATAGTTCGCAATCTTTGGTTTTGCTGCAGAAACAACTGAAAGCAGTGTAGATTTACCTGCATTAGGAAATCCTACCAATCCTACATCAGCAAGTAATTTCAATTGCATAATTACCTTACGCTCCTGAAATGGCTCTCCTGGTTGGGCAAAGCGAGGTGCTTGGTTTGTCGATGTTTTAAAGTTTGAATTCCCTAAACCACCACGACCACCTTTAAGCATCGTCACAACTTGACCATCTTTGGTTACGTCGCAAATAAAAGCACCTGTTTCAGCATCAAATACAACAGTACCACAAGGCACATCAATGTATTTATCCATACCGTCTTTACCAGTACTTCGTCCGCCACTTCCACCGCCACCACTGGTAGCTAGGATATGTCTTTCAAATTTAAGGTGAAGCAGTGTCCAATAATTACTGTTTCCTCGAAGATAGATATTGCCTCCTCTCCCCCCGTTTCCACCGTCGGGCCCACCTTTCGGTATATATTTTTCGCGACGAAAGTGAGTAGATCCCCTTCCGCCTTTTCCAGAACGACAATAGATTTTTACATAATCTACAAAGTTCGATTCAGCCATAGTTTGTTTTTATTAAAATATCTTTTTACTTGAAATACTTATTTAATAGCGTTAATCGCCTCTTGAACACGTGTAAAGATATCCTCTACCGTACCCATTCCTTTGATTGCACTGTGCTTACCTTCTTCCATGTAGTAAGTTGCAAGTGGTGCTGTTTGGCTGTGATATACAGCTAAACGTGATTTAATTGTCTCTAAGTTGTCATCTGAACGACCTGAGATCTCGCCACGCTTCAATAAACGTTGAATCAATTCTTCTTCTGCTACTTCTAGGTTTAACATTACAGAAACATCTGTTCCACGCTCATTCAACATTACTTTCAATGCTTTTGCTTGTGGAATTGTGCGAGGGAAACCATCAAAGATAACTCCTTCAGATGTTTTTTTGCTATCTAAAACTTTTGCAAGCATATCAATAATCAATTCATCTGGAACTAATTGTCCTTTTGAGATATAACCTTCAGCTATGTTACCTAGTTCTGTTTGTCCTTTAATCTCTGCACGAAGCACATCTCCTGTTGAGATATGATCTAAACCGTATGCTTTGATAATTAATTCGCTTTGTGTTCCTTTACCTGATCCTGGAGCACCAAAAATGACTACATTCAACATCTTTTTCTAATTTTTTATGATTATATGATAATTATATACACGCTATATTCATGAATTATTATGCCTCTTCTTCGATTTTGTAAATATCTCTATATCCACGACCCAATCCATCGTAATCGAGACCATGCCCTACAATGAATTCTATTGGAATTGAAAGACCTACATAATCAGGTGTTATTTTACACTTCAAAGCATCTGGTTTGAAAAGCATTGTTGCTAAGCGTACATCTACTGCACCTTCGGCTTTAAACTTCTTCATCACCAAATCCATCGTGAATCCTGTATCAATAACATCTTCAATTAAGACAACCGTACGACCAGTTAAATCTTCTTGAACAGGCATAATCTCATTAATTACACCTGTAGAGTCTGTTCCTCTATACGAAGAGTATCGAGCAAATGTAATTTCATAAGCCCCATCCAATGCACGCATCAGATCTGATGCGAACATAAATCCTCCATTCAGTATGGCTACAAAAAGTGGATTTTTGTCACCCACATCTTCTTTAATTTGACTAGCCATAACTGCCACAGCTGCCTCTATTTCACTTTCAGAAATCAGCAACTTAAATGCTTTATCTTTTAATTGGATTCTACGCATCTCATTTTTAAATTTTAGAGTACGCAAAGTTACAACATTTTTGAGGATTGAGCAAATTAATAATAATCAAGCCTTAAATGAGTACTCAACGCATGCATTTAGCTAAATACACAGCATGTTAAAGCAAAAAAAGAACATACTAACGTAAAGAGTGGCAAAATATATGTACTTTTACCGATTCAAAGCGATTACATTGAAATCGTCTAATAAAAAAAGTATATATAAATAGAATGGAACTAAGATTAAACAAACTAATTAGCGACTCTGGACTATGTTCAAGAAGAGAAGCGGATAAGTTTATCGAAATGGGGCGTGTAACGGTGAATGGGAAAGCGCCTGTGATAGGTAAAAAAGTAACCGAAAAAGATGTCGTACTCGTTGATGGCAACCGTGTAAATATCGGAAAGCGAAACAACGAACGTGAGTTTTTACGCGCTGCTCCAGGCAAAGCCAACAATTTAGTTTTTGGCAAAACTCCAAAAAGAACTGAAGAGACTGTATTTGAAACTACACCCTCTCCAGCCATTCCTTCGTACCGAAAAAATCCACCTTTGCCTAAATCGACTAAAAAGGCTAAGCCTGTAAAAGAAAGGTCAGAGGAGACATTGGTGCAGTTTGCAAAACCTAAACCAACCAAGTCTAAAACAACATTTCGTGAAAATCTTGAAGCTGTTTCTGCAACAGATGCAGTTCAACCTCGCGAAAAATTTGGAAAATATAACAAATATGCGGCAGCTCGTAAATCGGGTAAAGCATTCCCATCGAGCGAAAACAAAACCCCTATTCAAAAAGCGAAAGCTAGTTTTGACGAAGCTCAACTCCTTAAAGAAGCTCAAAAACCTCAGTTTGGAAAATCTTTGAGTAAAGGAGCTGTAGCCCAACGATTAGCATCGGCGCCAAAATCGGCAGCGCTGCGTAAGTCGAGTAAAAACAACCCCGTAAATCGAGCACGTTTTATTGCTTCACGCAATAAAACAAACGAGATCGAAGAGTAGAGAAACAACTATTCACTATACAGTTTTGTTTTACGATAAAACGAATGTGTCTGGATAAAAAGATTTACACATTTGGAACAACGAATAATAAAACTATCTTTGCGTATTATTATAATTAGGAACAATTACATTATTGAATATAAATAAATGAATCAAACAGAATTACTACTCAACAAGATTGTTGAAGGTCTTCAAGAGAAAAAAGGAAAAGATATCGCAACAGTAAACATATCACACGTAGATGGAGCGATCTGTCAATACATTGTTATATGTACAGGAAATACACCAACCCAAGTATCAGCATTATCTGATTCGGTATGGGAAATGGTTCGTAAAGACCTTAACGAAAAACCTATCGCCATCGATGGAGAAAGAGCTTCAGAGTGGATTGGTTTAGATTATGGTACAATCATTGTACACCTATTTACACCAGAATTAAGAACTTATTACGATATAGAAAATCTTTGGGCAGGTGCTAAAATCAACCTAATTCCAGACTTAGACTAACCCGTACGGTAACAAATATTATTGATTATCTCTTATGGAAAATAAAAATCTATCAGATAAAGAGCCTAAAAAAGCGCCAAATGGAAATAAACGTAACATGTTTAAGTTTAATCTATATTGGATGTATGGTCTTATCTTTATCATGCTTGTAGGCTTGTATGTATCCAATGGCGCAAGCAATTCACAGGAAATGAATTGGACTGAGTTTCAATCCTTAGCAAGAGAAAATGCGTTTAGTAAAATCACAGTATTCGATAAAACGAAGGTTGTTGAAGCTACTATTAAGGAGGATAAACGTTCGCTCGTTCTAAAAAACGACTCGACAAAAACAAGTGAGATTACGAAAGTAACAGTAAAAATACCGTCAGCAGATAAATTCTCAGATTTTTATGATAAATCTGTATTAGATAATCACATTGACACAGAAGTAACTTACGAAGAGGGCCAGAATGCTTTTTGGGATCTATTAATCTCTTTTGGTCCTTTTTTACTCCTAATCTTCGTTTGGATATTTATCATGCGAAAAATGTCTGGTGGTGCCAGTGGTGGTAGCGGTCCAGGCGGTGTGTTTAGTGTAGGAAAAGCAAAAGCTCAACTATTTGATAAAGATAGTGACGACAAAGTAACCTTTAAAGATGTTGCAGGATTATCTGAGGCAAAAGAAGAGGTAGAAGAAATTGTTTCGTTTCTTAAAAATGCAGAGCGCTATACTGAACTAGGTGGTAAAATACCCAAAGGTGCACTCTTGGTAGGCCCTCCAGGAACAGGTAAAACATTACTTGCCAAAGCTGTTGCTGGTGAAGCTGAAGTTCCATTCTTCTCGCTTTCTGGTTCAGATTTCGTAGAAATGTTTGTCGGCGTTGGTGCTTCTCGTGTAAGAGATCTCTTCCGTCAAGCTAAAGAGAAGGCTCCATGTATTGTATTTATTGACGAAATTGATGCTGTGGGTCGTGCTCGTGGCAAAAATGCGAATATGAATAGCAACGACGAACGCGAAAACACGCTAAACCAATTACTTACAGAGATGGACGGATTTGGCTCGAACAGTGGTGTAATCATTCTCGCTGCAACGAACCGTGCCGACATCTTAGACAAAGCATTGCTAAGAGCAGGACGTTTTGACAGACAGATCCATGTAGATCTACCAGACATCAACGAGCGTAAGGCTATCTTCCAAGTACACCTTCGCCCAATTAAAATAGATGATACGATAGACTCTGAATTTATGGCAAGACAAACACCGGGATTCTCTGGTGCAGATATTGCAAACGTATGTAACGAAGCAGCGTTAATCGCCGCTCGAGGAAATAAAAAGTTCGTTGACAAAAATGACTTTACAAATGCGATTGATCGTATAGTAGGCGGACTTGAAAAACGAACCAAAATAACAACAGCCGAAGAGCGTCGCAGCATTGCTACGCACGAAGCTGGTCACGCCACATTGAGCTGGTTGCTAGAACATGCCAATCCACTCATTAAGGTCACAATCGTACCACGTGGAAAAGCATTGGGTGCTGCTTGGTATCTTCCTGAAGAGCGCCAAATCACAACCAAAGAGCAATTACTTGACGAAATGTGTGCTACCTTAGGTGGACGCGTTGCTGAGGAGCTATTTTTAGGTAGAATATCAACTGGTGCATCGAACGATTTGGAACGTACTACCAAACAAGCACATGCTATGGTTGCCTATTTTGGAATGAGCGAACGCCTTCCAAACCTAAATTACTACGACTCAAACGGTCAAGAATGGAGCATGACGAAGCCTTACAGCGAAGAGACTGCCAAATTGATTGATTCTGAAGTACAGAGAATCATCAATGAACAGTACGATCGTGCAAAGCAAATTCTGACAGAAAACAAAGAGGGTCACAACCAATTAGCGAAAGTACTACTTGAACGTGAGGTTATCTACGTTGAAGATGTTGAATTGATTTTTGGAAAAAGAGCTTGGGTATCTCGCTCACAAGAAATCATCGAACAACAAGAACGTGCAGAAGCTGCCAAAGCATTAGCAGATAGTACTACAGAAGTTGTAGAAAACGAAGCCGTGACAGAGCTGGAACAGGTAAAAGAATAAGAATAAATAACAAGAATAAAAACCATTGAAGAATTTAGTTACCCGCACCTTAACCGGTATCATCTTTGGAGCATCTGTAGTTGGAGCTATCAGCTTTAACCCTATTGCTTTTGTTATTTTATTTGCCCTCTTTACTGCTTTATCTGTAAATGAGTTTCACTCGTTAGTTAAAACAGACAATACCTCTAAATACTGGAAAGCAATCCAGTGTTTAGGTGGTGTATATCTTTTTGTGTCTACTTTCTTGTATGCAGGCGGATATTGTAGCACACTCATAATGCTTCCTTATGTAGCATTTAGTCTGTTTGTATTTATTCGTGAGCTGTATGCACAGGCAGAAAACCCAATAAAGAATTGGGCAATATCAATATTTGGCCAAATTTATGCTGCCCTACCATTTGCACTGATGAACTTTATCATATTCCGCGATACAATAACAGGCGAACCTCAATATACCCCAGTCCTCCTCTTATCACTCTTTATGGTGATTTGGGTTAATGATACGGGCGCATATTTTATCGGTTCACAGTTTGGAAAACACAGACTTTTTGAGCGTGTATCGCCTAAGAAATCGTGGGAAGGATTTTATGGTGGGGTTATATTTGCTTGCTTAGCATCCTATACATTTCACTATTTTATGCCAAGTATCCACTGGTATCAATGGATGGGATTTGCGATGGTAATCGTAGTATTTGGAACTTGGGGAGATTTAATAGAATCACTACTTAAACGAACTGTTGGTGTTAAAGACTCTGGTAATATTTTACCCGGACATGGAGGCATCTTAGATCGATTTGATAGTGTAATCATGGCAACACCAGCAGCTTGGATCTACATTGAACTGTTTATCCGATAAGAAAGCTGCTATTTACCCATGACTTTCAACAAAAAATTGACATTTTCTTTTTTATAATCAAAGAAAATTATATTTTTGCAATAGATAATTAGTTATTAGTTATAATTTAAATATTCAAAAAAAATGGCTTACGTAATTAACGAAGATTGTATTGCTTGTGGAACTTGTATTGATGAGTGTCCAGTAGAAGCAATTTCTGAAGGTGATATCTATAATATCAATCCTGAATTGTGTACTGATTGTGGTTCTTGTGCAGAGGCTTGTCCTACTGAGGCAATCAGCCAAGCTTAATTAAAAAAACACTGATGATTATCAATTAATCCATCAGGTGTAAAAAGGACCGCTAATGCTGCTTCAAACAGGTATTAGCGGTCCTTTATTGTACTACTCTAAACGAATGATATCATCTGCTTTGATATCTATATCTTGTGCAGACTCATGCACCTTTACATAAGCTATAATCTCTTGCAGCGCATCTGAAAATTTATCAAAATCTTCGTGATAGAGAAACACTTTATGTTTTTGAAGAGAAAAGGAGCCTCCATCAGCCGAAACAACCTTTTTACTTTCAGTGATTGTTATAAACAACTCCTTTTTTAGATTTTGTTTAACATCAAAATAATAGATCCGTTTGCCTGCTTTAACGGCTTTGCTATAAACTATATCTTTCTCACGCCCATACAGAAATTCATCCTTTCGTAGTTCATTCATAACCATTAATTTTAATCGCCAAATATCTACATAACAAATGAATGAAACAACACCTAAAACCGTGACTCTAACATCTAACAATTCAAAAAAAAAGCAAAATAAATCTATTGCAGCAAAAAAGAATGAGATAACTATTCATTTCCCAATGAAAAAGCCGTAACTTTGCAGAATAATTTATATTAACAAGTAGTTCCTTCAAACGATGATTAACAGAATTTTAATTCGCATTAAAGTCTTACAGATAGTGTATTCTCACTACCAAAATGACAACAAAGATCTTAAAGCAGCAGAAACTGAATTGCAATTTAGCCTACGTAAATCATACGATTTATATCACTACCTACTTCTGTTAATTGTAGAGTTAACTACGCAACAAAAGCAGAATATAGCTACACGTAAAGCCAAATTCCGCCCTTCTTACGAAGAGATGAATCCAAACGAAAGATTTATCAACAACCGTTTTGCTGCACAAGTTCAAAGCAATCAATTCCTTCAAAAATACATCACAGAACAGGGTATCTCGTGGAGTGTCGACACTGATTTTATTAAATCAACACTTGAAACCGTACTTAATTCGCCACTTTACGCAGACTATATCAACAACCCTGTTGATAACTATGATGTAGATAAAGAGTTCTGGAAAAATGTATTCAAGAAATTGATCTGTAACAATGACGATATCAACGAATACTTTGAAGATAAAAGTATCTATTGGAATGATGATATTGAAATAGTAGAAACTTTTGCACTGAAAACCATCAAACGTTTTCAAGAAGAAGCTGGAGCAACGCAAGAACTTCTTCCAATGTACAAAGACAAAGAAGATCTTCAATTCGCAACTAAACTCTTCAGACAAACATTACTGAAGTCTACAGAACTGCGTGAGCGAATCAATAAGCACCTCAAAAACTGGGAAACAGAGCGTATTGCAAATATGGACTTAGTAATCCTACAAGTCGCTTTGGCTGAGATCATGACATTCCCTTCTATTCCTGTAAACGTTACATTGAACGAGTATATCGACAATGCAAAATGCTATAGCACGCCAAAAAGCGGTAACTTTGTCAACGGAGTGCTTGATTCTATAATAAAAGAATTAAAAAGCGAGAATCTTTTGCTCAAGAATTGATATTTATCATTACATTTGTAAAAGAAATTTCAAAAACAGCTATTAATTATAAACTTTAGGTTATGAATTTACTAAGTATTTTATTACAACTAGGCGGAGCCGGACAGTCACAATGGTCTGGTATTTTGATGATGGTCGTTGTTGTGGCTATTTTCTATTTTTTCATGATTCGTCCACAACAAAAAAGACAAAAGCAGATCCAACAATCACGCGAAGCTCTTGATAAAGGAGATAAAGTGATTACAGCTGGTGGAATCTACGGAAAGATTAAAGAGATTGAAGATACTACAATGTTAATTGAGATCGCTAATGGCGTGAATGTTCGTGTAGATAAAACATCTATTTTTGCTTCTTCTGAAGACGCACTACAAAAATAAAAAGACAATAAAATGGCTAGAATACATTCTATCCAGGATAAACTCAATTTACGTATTGAAAAGATTAAAAATTCATTACGCCACCAAAAGTGGCATGAATTTTTAATCTTTTTTTGTTTCGTTCTGCTATCTGCAGGATTTTGGGTACTGCAAAGCCTAAAACAAGATTACGAAATCAAGTTGAATATCCCGGTCAAATACGAAAACATTCCCACATCTATTCATTTCCCAACGGCACCTCCTACATCTATTATTGTTAAGGTTAGAGACAAAGGAAGCATTTTACTCAATTATGTACTGGGGCGCACATTTGTGCCTATTACAATACCCTTTACTACAACGGATCAAAATGTTGGAATATTGAGTATGAATAATAATGAATTGGAAGATCATATCAAAAAACAATTACTAAACTCTACCTCAATCGTTTCAATCACGCCGAGCAGTATTGCCACAACATACACGGCACAAGAGAGTAAAATCGTTCCTGTCCTTTTTAATGGAAGCATACAAACTGTGGCTGGATATCAGCTAAAAGATTCAATACAGATTAAACCTAGTCATGTAAAAGTATATGGCAGTCAGGAATTACTCGACACACTGCTCTATGTAAAAAACGAATATAGGAAAATCACCGAACTTAAAAACTCATTTTCGGAGCAAATTCCAATCATTCCTCTACCTGGACTCTCTATTGAACCCACAACTATTGATCTTTCAGTATCTGCAGAGCAATACACAGAGAAAATGCTTTTGGTTCCAATCACATGCAAAAATTTACCCACAGAGATTACACTTAAGACCTTTCCTTCTACAATTAAGATAATATGTAGTGTACCGCTTTCGCGCTTCAAAGAACTTACAGAGAAAGAGCTAGAAGTCTTACTTGACTATAACATGTTAGAAGAGAATATCAATGGTTTAATCCCTGTATCTATCACAGACAAACCAACGTGGGTAAATGTACTAAGATTTACACCCGAGAAAATTGAGTTCGTGATCGAGAAAAACAATTCAGATGATTAAAATAGGAGTTACAGGCGGTATTGGAAGTGGAAAATCTACCGTAACAGATTTACTTTCGCTCTATGGTATACCCTGCTTCATAGCAGATACTGAAAGCAAGCGAATTGTAGATTCTTCGGAAGTGATTCGGGAACAACTCACATCACTATTTGGACCAAATATCTATACTTCAGAGGGATTAAATAGAAAACAATTGGCCTCATATATTTTTCAAGATACCATACTACTGAATCAGGTAAATAAAATAATTCATCCTGTTGTAAGTAATGCTTTTTTACAATGGGCAGAAGCACAAAATAGTGATATAACAGTAATAGAATCGGCAATTCTTTTTGAATCAGGATTCGATCATCTGGTAGATGTTACGCTCACCATCAATGCTCCGACAGCACTACGCATCGAACGTGCATGCAAGCGTGACAGATGCGATGCAAATGGAATTAAACAACGCATCAAGAACCAGACAACAGATGAAGAAAAAGAGCTTCTTGCTAATTATGTAATACAAAATAACAGTAAAATATCGCTCATTAAACAGCTTGAGGCGTTTATTACTACTATTACGCAAAAAAAAGAGTGTTTCGATTAAAAAAAGAGCCCATATAATTTGCAGGTATAAATATTAGCGCTATCTTTGCAGTGTCTTAGAAATAAAGCATGAGACAATTGAAATGGTGGTTGTAGTTCAGTGGTAGAGCACCTGATTGTGGTTCAGGTTGTCGCGGGTTCGAACCCCGTCTTCCACCCATTTTAAAGCGTATAAAGTTCAGCAATGAATTTTATACGCTTTTTTTGTGTCTTATAATAAGAGTAACCCAACACCATATATAAGATAGTCACATATTAAAACAGCAATGACTCACTGAATATTCAGTGAGTCATTGCTGTTTTTGTGGAGCTGGAGAGATTCGAACTCTCGTCCAAACGAGGAATTAATTAGCTTTCTACATGTTTATCTTCGCTTAAATTGTCGAGAAAGAGCAAGACCAAAGCCACCAACTCAATCCGTATCCTCTATTGTTTCGCATAAAACACGAGGCGTTTTTTATGCTATCTCCGATATAGCTGTACCACCGATTCAGATAGCTTCGAAGCCACAGCATCTGGGTGATATCTCGTTCCCACAACTATTGTGGGAATTAAGCTTAATCTACTATAATTCGATTAAGCAGCAAGAGCGTAATTATTTTCGCCAGTTGGGTTTTTGTTGTCCGAGATTTAAGTGCTAGCCAACGACGCACTACATGCTTACAAATCACTTCTGCCCGCTGTCAATACCGGTCAGCCCCATGATTTAGATACAAATATACAGTAAATTTTGATTATAACTCTACTATTTCGAAATTAATTTTGAAATAGTAGAGTTATAGACTTGAAAACTTAAATATCTTGTCCTGATTATTTAGGCATTACAGGGATACATATGTCAACGATCCATTTGCGCTCTGGGTGCTCATCTCTATTATTGTGATAGATCTCATATCCTACACCTGCTATTTGGCAACCATGCTCTGCTAAGAGCTGAAAAACACATTGCCAAGCCTGTGGAAACTCTTCGATTGCTATTTCGAACCTACCAACAGCAAATGTACCTCCTGCAATTGTACGCGCGTTAATAGCACCATCTGTTTTAACTAATGTATCTACTATTAGACATGCGTCAGATATTAGACTCTCTACTTTCGTAACTTCAGGATTATCATGAAAGACCGACAATAATTTAGACTCTGGCATCATCAATCCACGTGGCAACACCCACTGCATTAGTTTACCGTAAGCTTCCTGCATTAAGTCGTAAGCACCATAATGACGATAATAGACAACATGTAACTCAGGTAATTCTTTAATTTCAAATTTGCATTCCATTTTCTTATCTCCTTTTATATTTATAAATGATTTCTCACTACAAAAATAGTGGAAGTAAGAGCGATCCAGTGTATTTTTCTTGCGCATCAATTGACTATTCTTGCTATCTTGTTGCGTATTTATCTTTCGATATGCCTCTGCCGTAACACCAAAATGCTTTTTAAAATTCCTGCAAAAAACATTTACAGAACTAAATCCAACTTCATAAGAGATATTTGTTACCGTTATAGATAAATTATCCACTAAAATTATAGCTGCAAGTTCGAGTCGTTTGCGTAAAATAAACTTAGCAATAGACTCTCCGACTTCATGTGTAAAGATTCTATGGAAATGAAATGTAGATAGGGTTGTCAATTTAGATAGTTCATCTACTAATAGTGGCTTTTCTAAATTGAAGAGGATATAATCAATAACAATGTTTACTTGTTTGCTATATTGATGCTGGGTCATTATTACTGTCGTTATATGGGTACAATTAAAATAAATACAAGCAAAGGTAATATTTAGGCGTGTGATATACCATGAGATATAAACTAATTTCAATTAAAATGGTTCACTATACAGTGAGCGTATTAATTCAATTGATAATTATGAAGACTTTCATTTATATATTTCTTGCTGGTGGACTCGGTAGTATAATCAGATATGGAATTGATTTATGGATTACACAAGGTAGTGTTGCTAAATTTCCATTCGCAACATTGGTGGTAAATATATTGGGATGTGTACTTATTGGTATATTTTACACCTTATCTGAAAGATATAATTACTCGATGGAAATCCGATTATTGCTAACAGTTGGCTTCTGTGGAGGCTTTACTACATTCTCATCATTCTCCTATGAAGGGTTCTCTCTGATTAAATCAGGAGACTTTGGTCTGTACACAGCTTATATTATAGGAAGTGTCGTTAGCGGCACGGCAGCTGTCTTCTTTGGGGCTTGGCTGTTCAAAAGATAAATCAATTGAATGATGAGTGCTATTGAGCGGTATATAAACAAAAAAAAGAGTCCACTCAAATTAATGAATGAACTCTT
>CAMQTD010000008.1 GCA_947036995.1 uncultured Parabacteroides sp. | reverse complement strand
TTGAAGAAGCTGACATTATCGCTTTCGCGAAACGTGTTGCTCAAGCTCAATTTGCTCAATATGGTATGATGACTGTACCAGAAGAGATGCTAGAAAACTACGCTAAAGATATGTTGAAAAACAAAGATACTGCGCGTAATATCGTAGACCGTGCGATCGAAGAGAAGTTAGCTGCCTGTATCAAAGAACTAGTAACACTTGACGTAAAAGAGGTGTCTGCCGAAGAATTTGGTAAACTTTTTGAATAGGAATATGATTTTTCCGCTTAATTGAGCGGATTTATTATAATAGTAGGGATTTCTCTCTAAATATTTTTTCCAGAAAGCAAAAAAATTGTTTCAATAAGAAATTTATTTATAACTTTGTTTTTCTGTAGAGAATATAGGGAGGAATCCCTTCTTCTATTTAAACTGACGTTTTACTTTTACATAAAAAAGAATTGACTTTATGGACGAATTTAAAAAATATGCTACGAAGCACCTACGTATGAATGGTGGTGCACTTGATAGCTACATGAATATTTCGAGTAGTTACATCTCACCAACAATCATTGAAGAGCGTCAATTAAACGTGGCTCAAATGGATGTGTTTTCGCGGTTGATGATGGATCGAATTATTTTTTTAGGAACACAAATTGATGATTATACAGCAAATGTTATTCAAGCGCAGTTGCTTTATTTAGATTCGAGTGATCCAGGTAAAGATATTTCTATTTATATAAACTCTCCTGGAGGATCTGTTTATGCTGGATATGGTATTTATGATACAATGCAGTTTGTAGGTAGCGAGATTTCTACTATTTGTACAGGTATTGCAGCATCTATGGCATCAGTGCTTTTAGTTGCAGGTGAGCCAGGGAAACGTTCGGCTTTGACACACTCTCGTGTAATGATTCACCAACCTCTTGGTGGAACGCAAGGGCAGGCGTCGGATATAGAGATTGCAGCACGCGAAATTGCGAAAGTAAAAAAAGAACTTTACACCATCATTTCATCACATTCGGGTAAACCCTTTGAAGATGTAGAGCGTGATAGTGATCGCGACTACTGGATGACTTCGGCAGAGGCTAAAGAATATGGTATGATTGACGAAATTTTAACACGCAAATAATAATTATAAAGTATTAATCATGGCTAAAAAAACTGATTCATGCAGCTTTTGTGGGAGGGGTAGAGCAGCAACCAATCTTTTGATAGATGGACAGACTGGCTTTATTTGCGACGAATGTGCTGAGCAGGCTCATAATATTGTAAAGGAACTACAAGCGTCTAAAAATAAGGGCTCATTTAGTTTTACGCAAAATGATCTGCCTAAACCTGATGCAATTAAAACGTTTGTAGACCAATATGTAATTGGTCAAGACGATGCGAAGCGTTACCTAGCGGTTTCGATCTATAATCACTACAAACGCTTACTGCAGAAAGTAACGGATGATGATGTTGAGATTGAAAAATCGAATGTTATCATGGTAGGTGCTACGGGTACAGGAAAAACGCTTCTTGCCAAAACGATCGCTAAATTACTGCATGTGCCATTTACAATCGTAGATGCTACTGTTTTAACTGAAGCTGGTTATGTGGGTGAAGATATTGAAAGTTTGTTGACGCGCTTATTGCAAGCAGCAGATTATGATGTCCCTGCAGCCGAACGTGGTATTGTTTTTATTGACGAAATCGATAAAATCGCTCGTAAAGGTGATAACCCATCCATCACACGTGATGTAAGCGGTGAAGGTGTACAGCAAGGATTGCTCAAATTACTAGAAGGTACGGTTGTAAATGTGCCACCTCAAGGAGGCCGTAAGCATCCCGACCAAAAGATGATACCAGTAAATACAAAGAATATTCTTTTTATTTGCGGTGGAGCATTTGATGGTATTGAAAAGAAAATTGCACAACGACTCAATACACGCGTTGTAGGATATGCAGCAAGTAGTGTGAGTAACAGTGTGGATAAGACGAATATATTAAAATATATTACGCCAACAGATTTGAAATCATTTGGTTTAATCCCAGAGATTATCGGACGTTTACCGATTCTAACATATCTGAATCCATTGGATAGAGTAACCCTCCGTTCGATTTTAACTGATCCTAAAAATTCAATAATCAAACAATATGTAAAATTGTTCGAAATGGACAAAATAGCTCTTTCGTTTGATGAGGATGTTTATGAATTTATTGTTGATAAAGCGTTAGAATTTAAATTAGGAGCACGTGGATTACGTTCGATTGTTGAAGCAATCATGATGGACGCTATGTTCAGTATGCCTTCTTTGGATGAAACCGTATTACATGTAACCTTACAATATGCGAGTGCTCAATTTGCGAAGTCAGATGTAGCTCGTTTATAGCTTAACGTATAAAAAACCGATGATTACACAAAATATATTTTGAGTATGGCAAAGATGGATAGTTTGACAGAAGAATTAAAGCGATATTTTGGATTTGGCACCTTTAAAGGCAATCAAGAGGAGATTATTAAAAATGTGTTAGCAGGAGAAGATTCTTTTGTATTAATGCCGACAGGTGGTGGTAAATCACTATGCTATCAGCTCCCTTCGTTGATGATGGAAGGGACAGCGATTGTTATTTCACCTCTTATTGCGTTGATGAAAAATCAAGTAGATGCTATGCGCAATTTTAGTGAACAGGATGGTGTTGCTCATTTTATCAATTCGTCGTTAAATAAAACGGCTATTGATCACGTGAAGGCGGATATATTAAGTGGTAAAACAAAACTGCTTTATGTGGCTCCAGAATCATTGACTAAAGAGGAGAACATTGAGTTCTTGCGCAATATTAAGATTTCGTTTTATGCCGTTGACGAAGCACACTGTATTTCTGAATGGGGGCACGACTTCCGACCAGAATACCGCAGAATTCGTCCCATTATCGCAGAAATAGGCAAACGTCCATTGATTGCACTAACAGCTACTGCAACACCGAAAGTTCAGCATGATATTCAGAAGAACCTAGGTATGGTAGATGCACGTGTTTTCAAGTCATCTTTTAATAGGTCGAATCTTTATTATGAGATTAGACAGAAAAAAAGTAACATCGATCGTGAAATTATTAAATATATTAAATCCCAAGAAGGTAAATCTGGTATTGTTTATTGCTTAAGTAGAAAAAAAGTAGAAGAGTTTTCGGATATACTAAAAGCAAATGGGATTAAAGTATTACCTTACCATGCAGGTATGGATTCTCATATGCGATCGGCCAATCAAGATGCTTTTCTGATGGAAAAGGTAGATGTGATTGTGGCTACGATTGCATTTGGTATGGGAATTGATAAGCCTGATGTGCGTTTTGTAATACATTATGATATTCCGAAGAGTCTTGAAGGTTATTATCAAGAAACAGGTCGTGCAGGACGTGATGGTGGAGAAGGACGATGTGTTGCATTCTATGCTTACAAAGATCTTCAAAAACTTGAAAAGTTTATGCAGGGAAAACCGATTGCCGAACAAGAAATTGGTCGCCAGCTGTTGCAAGAAACAGCTGCTTTTTCGGAAACCTCTGTCTGTAGGCGTAAAGTGCTTTTGCATTACTTTGGCGAAGAATTCCAAGAAGAAAATTGTGGATGTTGTGATAATTGTTTGAACCCTAAAAAGCAAGTGGAAGCAAAAGAATTACTTGTGGCTGTCCTGGAAGTGGTAGTTGCATTAAAAGAAAAAGTAAAAGCCGATTATGTAGTGAATATGTTAATCGGTAAAGAGACATCAGAAATCCAGTCGTATAATCACCAAGAAATGGATGTTTTTGGTTCAGGACAGGATGAAGATGATAAGATTTGGCATGCTGTGATCCGTCAAGGATTAATTGCGGGTTATTTAGATAAGGATATTGAAAACTATGGTTTGCTTAAAATGACTAAGCAAGGTAAATCGTTTATGACCAAGCCGGTTTCTTTTAAAATAACCGAAGATAATGAGTTTGAGGAAGAGGATGATGAGGCTCCAATAAGAGGAGGAGGTTCTTGCGCAGTTGATCCAGTACTTTATTCAATGATGAAGGATTTGCGTAAAAAACTTTCGAAACGATTGGGTGTCCCTCCATTTGTTATTTTCCAAGATCCATCGCTTGAAGCAATGGCAACAACTTATCCGATCACGATAGAAGAATTGCAAAATATACCAGGTGTAGGTGCAGGTAAAGCAAAACGTTATGGTGAGGAGTTTGTTTCGTTGATTAAAAGTCATGTTGACGAGAATGATATTGAACGTCCAGAGGATTTGAGAGTTCGTACAGTGGCTAACAAGTCTAAATTGAAAGTGTTTATTGTTCAAAGCATCGACCGCAAAGTCGCATTGGATGATTTGGCATTGACAAAAGGATTAGATCTGACAGAGTTGTTGACTGAAATTGAAGCAATTGTTTATTCAGGAACACGTATCAGTATTGATTATTTCTTGAATGAAGTAATGGACGAGGATCATATTCAAGAGGTATTTGAATATTTTCAAGAATCTGAAACAGATGGTTTGTCGGAGGCTATTGATGAGCTAGGAGCAGACTATACTGAAGAGGAGATTCGTTTAGTTCGAATTAAGTTTTTATCTGAAATGGCAAATTAAGTTGTCTAGAATTTATATTTAAGTCGGAAGTGTTTTGCATTTCCGACTTTTTTTCTGTTTAAAATGGCTAAATTGATCTCTATAATATAAAAAAGAGTAATTTAGGACAATCATATTCTAGATATATTATATTTTATCTTAGAATAGTGCTATTTTTGTGGCATACTTATATTTGCCCTTTGATTAAAAAATGAGAAGAAAATGAATATATCACTTTTTTGTATCCTTTTGATCCTTTCATCTATAAGTTGTGTATCACCATCTAACGAAGAAAATAAAGAGTTGGTGGCAAAGGTGCATGGAAAGGAGTTATATTTAAAAGATTTATCAACATTGATGGTTACATCGTCGGGCTCAGTTGATAGTTTATTGATTATGGAAAATTATATAAGGAAGTGGGTAACCGACGAACTGGTTGTTACACATGCTGAACATAATTTATCGAATAAACAGCCTGAGATTGATGCATTGGTGAATGCTTATCGGGATGCTCTTTTGAAATATCGTTATCAAGAGATGCTGGTCAAGACTAAATTGTCGCCACAAATTTCTGAAGAAGATATGAAAAGTCATTTAGCAGATCACTCGTCGGATTTTTTGTTGGATCGGAATCTAATAAAAGGATTGTTTCTTAAAATACCGAAAGATGCACCAAATTTGAACGACATTGAAAAAACGTTGAAGTCGTTTGAAGAAGAAGATATTGAGAAAATAGAAAAGTACAGCTTGCAATATGCTGTCAAATATGAATATTTTTATGATAGATGGATTGATTTTGGTGATGTGATAAATAAATTACCAACCAAGATAGATAATCCGACGCGTTATTTAAAGAACAACAGATCGATTAATATTGAAGATTCTTCATATGTTTATTTAGTCAGTATCAATGAATTCTTATTGAAAGGAGCATTGGAGCCGTTTGAATATGCAAAGCCAAAGATTCATGAGGCATTGATTAATGAAAGACGGATTGTTTTTTTACGAGATTTTGAAAATGAGTTATATAACCAGGCTATCCTTTCGGGAGATGCGTATGTTTCTGAATAAAAAAGAAGTGTATAAATAAAAAGATATTAAATGAGACGTTTTTTGAGTTTATTTGTTTTAACATGCTGTTCAAGTGTGCTTTTTGCACAACAAAATGTAATTGATGAGATTGTTTGGGTAGTGGGAGATGAAGCTATTTTACGCTCAGATGTAGAATCTCAACGTCTTTTTATGCAAAATGAGGGCGCTCGATTGGATGGTGATCCGTACTGTGTAATTCCAGAGCAAATGGCGATACAGAAATTATACCTTCACCAAGCTGAATTGGATAGTATCGTTGTAAATGAATCACAAGTGATTCAAGATACTGAACGTTGGTTGAATTATGCAGCGAATCAGATCGGATCTAAGGAGAAATTGGAGGAATATTTCAACAAAAAGATTTCTCAAATTAAAGACGATCGTAAAGAGATGATCAAAGAACAACAGATCGTTCAGCAGATGCAGCAACAGATTATTGGTGAAATTAAGTTGACACCTTCTGATGTGCGTAAATATTATAACAAACTTCCTCAAGATAGTTTACCTTTTATTCCAACAACTGTAAATGTACAGATTATTACCAGGGAGCCTAAAATTCCTTTTGAAGAGACTGATGCTATTAAAGCAAGACTACGCGAATTTACAGAGCAAATAAATTCTGGAGAAAGAGAATTTTCATCACTAGCTCGTATGTATTCTGAAGATCCAGAATCTGCAAAAAGAGGAGGAGAGCTTGGTTTTACGGGTAAAGGCTCTTTACTACCTGAATTTGCAAATGTGGCTTTCAACTTGTCAGATACTAAGCGCGTATCTAAAATTGTTGAGACTGAATATGGCTTTCATATTATTCAATTAATTGAAAAACGTGGAGATCGTATTAACTGTAAACATATACTGTTAAAGCCGAAAGCTGCTGAAAAAGAGATTAATGAGGCGATTGTAAAGATGGATTCACTACATGCTGACTTAGTTGCAGCAAAATTCCCTTTTGAAGAAGCAGCAACTTTTGTTTCTTATGACAAAAATACACGAAACAATAAAGGTATAATGGTGAATCAAAATCCAGAAGGTCAATACATGAATACGTCTGATTTTGAGATGCACGAATTACCACAAGAGATAGGTAAGCTTGTTTATGAAATGAAAATTGGCGATATCTCTAAACCTTTCGTCATGATTAATGCAAATCAAAAAGAGATCGTTGCGATTGTCAAACTTACAAATAAAGTTGAAGGACATAAAGCAAATATGTCTGACGATTTTCAAGCGCTGAAATCTATTGTAGAGTCAAAAAAACGTGCCGAAGTATTGGATAAATGGATTATTGAGAAACAAAAAGATACGTATGTACGTATTGCCCCAGATTGGCAGAAGTGTGAATTTAAATATGCAGGCTGGGTAAAAGAGTGATCATTGATCAATTAAATTATGCATAAAATTTCAATAAAAATATTCGACAGGCACAAAATACTACTATTCGTTGTTCTGTGCCTGTTTGTTTTTTCAGGTTTTGCTCAGAATGTAGATCCTTCAGATTCGACTCCTAAGAAGATGATCTATATTGAGCATGTTGATAGACTTTCTTTTGATAAAGATCGTATCGCAGATGCGCAATTACTTGTAGGGAACGTTGTTTTCAGACACGATAGTTCGTATATGTTCTGTGATAGTGCCTATTTCTATGAATTAGATAATACACTCGAAGCATTTGGAAATGTAAGGTTAGAACAAGGTGATACATTGTTTATCTATGGTGATTATTTGCATTATAATGGTAACACGCAGCTAGCAAAGATACGTGTTAATGTGCGTATGCTTAACCGTGATGTTACACTCTTTACGGATAGCTTAAACTATGATCGCTTGACCGATTTGGGTTATTATTTTGATGGAGGAATAATTGTTGATGCAGAGAATGAACTTTCGTCCTATTTTGGCGAATATTCTCCAACAACACAATTAGCCATTTTTAATGATAGCGTGGTACTTGAAAATCCTCAAATGATGCTTTTTTCGGATACGCTACGCTACAATACAGAATATAAAATAGCAACAATATTAGGTCCATCTACTATTGTTTCGGATAGTACTACTGTTTACTCTTCGCTTGGATGGTACGATACAGCAAAGAATACTTCAATGTTATTAGATCGATCTCGTATTGTTTCAGGATCAAAGATACTGGAGGGAGATTCAGTTTCATTCAATCGAGCATTGGGAGTAGGAGAGGCTTTTGGTAATATGTTTATTAAAGATACACTGCAACAAGTTGAGCTTTATGGGGATTATGGATACTATAACGAAAAGACTCAATATGCTTTTGCTACAGAAAAAGCTATGTTAGTCGAAGCTTCGACGCAGGATACACTGTACTTGCATGCAGACTCAATAATAATGCAAACAGTAGACTCAATTTATAGAGAGATGAGAGCTTATGATGGTGTGCGTTTTTTTCGTACGGATATACAGGGCGTATGTGATTCTATGCAATATAGTACGCGAGATTCAGTTCTTTGTATGTACAAAAATCCCATTTTATGGAATCAAACGCAGCAATTAAGTGGAGATACCATTCATATTTATCCGAATGATAGCACAATCGATTTTATTCATGTAAAAGAGTATGCATTTTCAGTACAAGAAATAGACTCTGCATACTATAATCAGATGAAAGGGAATGATCTTAAAGCTTTTTTTGAGAAGGGGGAGCTACGAGAAATTTTAATTGAAGGTAGTGCCGAATCAATTTACTATCCAATTGAAGAGGGTAAAGGGATTATTGGTAATAACAAAACAAAGAGTGGTTTTCTATCAATCCTCTTAAAAGAGAATAAATTGGAACGTATAAAGTTTTGGCCTGCAGTAGAAGGTAAGATGACACCATTGGCTGAGATTCTTGCAGAATCTAAGTTTTTGCAAGATTTTAAATGGTTTGAATATCTTCGTCCGAAGGATAAACAGGATATTTTCACAAAAATTAAAAGAGCAGCAGGTGATTCTCCAAAAAGAAGTTCTAAATTTGTGCGATAAGATCAATATATTAAAAAGGAATTATTATGGCTTTACTATCATTTTACAATAACCGACGTCCTCGTTCCTTTAATCATAAACCAATTTATTGGGATTCAAGAAAAGAGGCTTTAGATGAACGTATCCTTAAAACAAAAAAAGAGATGGGTATTGTTGTATCTGATGAAGAGTATAAACCAAATATAAAAGGTACCTTTATTCATGGAACAACACATTTGAAAAAAAGAGTTGAAGCGGGTGAAACTACACAAAGTCGTAAATATGTAAATGTGAAGTTAGCGATAGTATTGGCTTTATTGTTAGTCGTTTTCTGGTTTATATTTTTAAAATGAGTGATGTAATTCATTTACTCCCAGATGGGATCGCGAACCAAATTGCTGCAGGAGAGGTTATACAACGTCCAGCATCTGTAGTGAAGGAGCTAGTTGAAAATGCAATTGATGCAGGAGCGACAGCAATTCATGTGGTTGTAATTGATTCGGGAAAGACGTTGATTCAAGTGATAGATAATGGTAAAGGGATGTCTGAAACAGATGCTCGTATGGCTTTTGAACGTCATGCAACTTCGAAGATTTCTACCGCTGACGACCTGTTCTTACTCGAAACATTGGGATTCAGAGGAGAAGCATTAGCCTCTATTGCTGCAGTAGCTCATGTGGAACTCAAAACACGCCAGGAGAATGCTGAATTAGGTTTTTGCATTTCTATAGCAGGTTCTAAGGTAACTGGAACCGAGGTTGTATCTTGTGATACAGGATCGATCTTTTCTGTTAAGAACTTATTTTTTAATGTGCCTGCTAGACGTAAATTTTTAAAATCAAATGAGACTGAGTTTCGAAATATTATTACAGAATTTGAACGCGTTGCACTTGTTTATCCCACGATCTCGTTTCAGTTAACGCATAATAACGTAGAGGTTTTTGCATTGGAAAGCTCAGTACTGCGACAACGTATTATTTCTGTTTTTGGTAAAAATCTAAATAATAAACTGCTTCCGCTAGAAGTTTCTACGTCATTAGTCGATATATTAGGCTTTGTGGCACGACCAGACTCAACACGTAAACGTGGTGCGTTAAATTGTTTTTTTGTCAATGGTCGTTACATGAAACATCCCTATTTTCACAAAGCCGTAATTGCTTCTTATGAACATTTGATTCCTGTGGGAGAGATGCCTGATTATTTTATCTACTTGACAATTGATCCTTCTACGATTGATGTAAATATACATCCAACAAAAACAGAGATTAAATTTGAAAATGAATTGCCAATATGGCAAATTATTCAATCAGCAATTAAAGAGTCTTTGGCAAAATCAAGCTCAATACCATCGATCGATTTTGATTTACAAGATGCTGTTTCAATTCCTGTTTTTTCAGAAGTGTCATCTAAAATGAGTAGAGGATATTCGCCTACAGTCGAAGTTAACAATAGCTACAACCCCTTTAATGTAACACCAGTGGAGCCATCTCCGGATTGGGCATCGCTGTTTCATGAGTTTGAAGTGAACAAAGAGGATGCTTTGTCTAGTGCACTTGAAGAAATTCCGACGTTAACTGTTCCACAAATTGAAAACTCAACTTTCTTTGATGTTGAATCGGCAGATACGCATTCGTCAGAATCGTTTACGCAGTGCTATCAATATAAATCAAAATATATTGTCACCTCGCTAAAATCAGGTTTAGCATTGATTGATCAGCATAGGGCACATACGCGTGTATTGTATGATGGCTTATTGAAAAATATTAAGAATAATTGTATTCATGCACAACGCTTGCTGTTTCCGGAGATAATTCAGTTTACACAAATTGAAATGTCTATTATACCTTCTTTACTTGATGCCTTGAACTATGCAGGTATTGAATTGAATTTTCTTGGCAGTAACAACTATTCGATTCTAGCTTTCCCAATTGGATTCGAGAATTCTGATCATATTAAGTTGTTACAAGATGTAGTATCGAGGGCACTTGAAACAGGTTGTGAACATTGTGATATTATTTCGGAATCAATTGCACTTGCTTTAGCCAAAAGTTCGGCAATATCATATGGTAAATCACTTTCGAATGAAGAGATGGATCATTTGATTGCTGATTTGTTCGGGTCGACTTCGTCAAGTTTTACTCCAGAAGGACAAGTTATTATTTCAATGCTTGCTGATGATGAGATTCAGTCTCGTTTTAAGCGTTAATATCCTTACTTTGAAATACGAATGACGGGGGTGGCTTTTCGAATTTAATAAAATAAACTGCATAATATGTGATTATAGGAATGTTTGGCTATATTCGGTAATAAACTGCATGCTTTGCTTCAAATATTGTATTTGTCGAAGGGAGGGTATACGTTTTATATGTGTTCTAAAATCAATAAATGATTTCAATCAGGGTGCTGTGCAATTGTTTAGTAGCAGCTTTTGCTTAAGATGTTAATACTTACTAATAATTATTATTCTTCTTGTTTTCACCCGTTGTATAACCGAAACATTTACGTAACTTTGTAACGTTTTAGTGCACTAAGTAGATTTATTCTGTTTTTAGGATGGCTTAGAGCTATTTACAGTGCTTTAAAATTGTGAAGTTAATAAAACAACATAATAATAACAGATTCAAAGTTTAAAAAAAAGAAAAAATGCCTACAATTCAGCAATTAGTTAGAAAAGGAAGGGTAGCTTTGGTTGTTAAAGGTAAATCTCCAGCATTGGATTCATGTCCTCAAAGACGTGGTGTATGTGTGAGAGTTTATACAACAACACCAAAAAAACCTAACTCTGCGATGCGTAAAGTTGCGAGAGTTCGTTTAACAAACGGAAAAGAAGTGAACTCTTATATTCCAGGAGAAGGACACAACTTACAAGAGCACTCAATCGTACTAGTACGTGGTGGTCGTGTTAAAGACCTTCCAGGAGTACGTTACCATATCGTTCGCGGTACTTTAGATACAGCAGGTGTTAGTGGACGTACGCAAAGACGTTCTAAATACGGAGCTAAACGACCTAAAGCAGGTGCACCAGCAGCAGCAAAAGGTAAGAAGAAGTAATTTAGATTACGCTATTCAAACAGAGAATTTTTTAAAGATTTAAAACTGGTTTGAGTTTAATTGGATAGGCTACAGGTTGAGTAAATGTTCCAGCGGGAATATTGAAGTCAAAAAATAAGAGGCAACCAAAAACAAGAACAAAATTTTTGTATAATAATGAGAAAAGCAAAACCAAAGAAAAGACAGATCCTTCCAGATCCTGTTTTCGGTGATGTAACGGTAACGAAATTCGTTAACCATTTAATGTACGATGGCAAGAAAAATACTGCCTTCGAGATTTTTTATTCTGCATTAGAAACAGTTAAAACTAAATTGCCTAACGAAGAGAAATCAGCGTTAGAGATTTGGAAAGCTGCTTTAGATAATATTACACCACAAGTAGAGGTGAAGTCACGCCGTGTAGGTGGGGCTACGTTTCAAGTTCCTACAGAGATCCGCGCTGATCGTAAAGAATCCGTATGTATGAAAAATCTTATCCTTTATTCTCGCAAGAGAGGTGGTAAGACTATGGCTGATAAGTTATCTGCTGAAATTGTTGATGCATTCAACAACCAAGGTGGTGCTTACAAACGTAAGGAAGATATGCACCGTATGGCTGAAGCTAACCGCGCATTTGCACACTTTAGATTCTAATTCAAAATAAGAAAAAATAAAATGGCAAAAGCATTAGATTCACAACTACCATATACCAGAAATATTGGTATCATGGCGCATATTGATGCAGGAAAGACTACGACTTCTGAGCGTATTCTTTTTTACACAGGATTGACTCACAAGATTGGTGAAGTTCATGACGGTGCTGCAACTATGGACTGGATGGCTCAAGAGCAAGAGCGTGGTATTACTATTACCTCTGCTGCTACAACTACTTTTTGGAAACACGAAGATAATAATTTCAAAATCAATTTAATTGATACTCCAGGACACGTTGACTTTACTGTAGAGGTTGAAAGATCTTTACGTATTCTTGATGGTGCAGTTGCAGCATTTTGTGCTGTAGGTGGAGTTGAACCTCAATCTGAAACAGTTTGGAGACAAGCTGATAAATATAATGTGCCACGTATTGGTTATGTTAATAAGATGGACCGTTCTGGTGCAAACTTCTTCGAAGTTGTACGTCAGTTGAAAGATGTTCTAGGTGCTAATCCTTGTGCTATTCAAATTCCAATTGGAGCTGAAGAGACATTCAAAGGAGTGGTTGACTTAGTTGTAATGAAAGCTATTCTTTGGCATGATGAAACAATGGGTGCTGATTACTCTGAAGAAGAGATTCCAGCAAACTTGTTAGCAGAAGCTCAAGAGTGGAGAGAAAAAATGCTTGAAGTTTTAGCTGAGTGTGACGATGCTTTAATGGAGAAATTTTTTGACGATCCTGCTACTATTACTGAAGATGAGATCAAGAGCGCTATCCGTAAGGGTACGTTATCTATGCAAATCAATCCAATGATTTGTGGATCATCATTCAAAAACAAAGGTGTTCAAAAATTACTAGATGCTGTATGTGATTACCTACCAAGTCCTGCTGATGCAGAATTTGTTGAAGGATTAGATCCAGATGATAGTGAGATTGTTTTGACTCGTAAAGCTTCAGGTGATGAGCCTCTTTGTGCTTTGGCATTTAAGATCGCAACAGACCCTTTTGTTGGTCGTCTTTGTTTCTTCCGCGTTTATTCGGGAGAGCTTCCAGCAGGTTCTTATGTATACAATACAAGATCAGGTAAAAAAGAACGTATTTCACGTTTATTCCAGATGCACTCAAACAAGCAAAATCCTATGGACGTGATTGGTTGTGGTGATATTGGTGCTGGTGTTGGTTTTAAAGATATTCGTACAGGTGATACACTTTGTGACGAAAACAATCCAATCACTCTTGAGTCTATGGACTTCCCTGAGCCAGTTATCGGTATTTCTATTGAGCCTAAAACTCAAAAAGATATGGATAAATTAGGTATGGGTCTAGCTAAATTAGCTGAAGAGGATCCAACGTTCCGTGTTCAAACACACGAAGATACTGGTCAAACAGTTATTAGCGGAATGGGTGAGCTTCACTTGGATATCATCGTAGACCGTTTGCGTCGCGAGTTCAAAGTGGAATGTAACCAAGGACGTCCACAAGTATCTTATAAAGAGGCTATCACGAAATCAGTTGAGCTTCGTGAGGTTTACAAAAAACAATCTGGAGGTCGTGGTAAATTTGCTGATATCATCGTTCGCGTTGAGCCAGCTGATGAGTCATTCGAAGGCGAATTACAATTTATTGATGAGGTTAAAGGTGGTAATATTCCTAAGGAATTTGTCCCTTCTGTTCAAAAAGGATTCTTGAAAGCAATGAAGAATGGTGTTTTGGCAGGTTATGCTCTAGATACATTGAAGGTAACTTTGATTGATGGATCTTTCCACCCAGTTGACTCTGATCAATTGTCTTTCGAACTTTGTGGCGTTCTAGCATTCAAGAGTGCATCAGAAAAAGCAGGTCCTGCTTTGATGGAGCCAATCATGAAGATAGAAGTTGTTACACCAGAAGAAAGTATGGGTGATGTAATTGGTGACTTAAATAAGCGTCGCGGTCAAGTAGAAGGAATGGAGTCAAATCGTTCTGGTGCAAGAATCGTTAAAGCAAAAACACCACTTGCAGAAATGTTCGGTTATGTTACGGCTTTACGTACAATTACATCTGGACGTGCAACATCTACAATGGCATTTTCTCACTATTCTCCAGTATCGGGATCGATTGC
The DNA here is from genome assembly GCA_947036995.1 of uncultured Parabacteroides sp. Classification (GTDB taxonomy): domain Bacteria; phylum Bacteroidota; class Bacteroidia; order Bacteroidales; family Tannerellaceae; genus CAMQTD01. Next base: position 21,389 of record CAMQTD010000008.1, on the reverse strand, counting down.
TAAGGAGGTATTAGCTGAAGTTAATGGTCGCGTAGATTTGATCAAATAATTAAGAAACATATAAATAGATATGAGCCAAAAGATCAGAATTAAACTTAAGTCTTACGATTATACTCTTGTAGACAAGTCTGCAGAGAAGATCGTAAAGACTGTGAAGGCGACCGGTGCGGTAGTTAGCGGTCCTATCCCCCTTCCAACGCATAAGCGTATTTTTACTGTGAACCGTTCGACTTTTGTAAACAAAAAGGCGCGTGAGCAGTTTCAATTATCTTCTTATAAGAGATTAATTGATATTTATAGTTCAACTGCAAAGACAGTTGATGCATTGATGAAACTAGAATTGCCTAGTGGAGTAGAAGTAGAAATTAAAGTGTGAGTTATTTAAAAAATTAGTGAAATGCCAGGATTATTAGGAAAAAAAATCGGAATGACATCCGTTTTCAGCGCCGATGGAAAAAATCTTCCATGCACTGTTATCGAAGTTGGTCCTTGTGTAGTTACTCAGGTTAAATCAATTGAAGTGGATGGCTACGAAGCTGTTCAAGTAGGTTTCCAAGACAAAAAGGAGAAACATACTACTAACCCAGAAATGGGTCACTTCAAGAAAGCTGGAGTAACACCAAAGAGACACTTGGCCGAGTTCAAGAATTACGAAGTAAAATACAATCTAGGTGATGTTATCACTGTAGATTTATTTGAAGATTCATTATTTGTTGATATTGCAGGTACATCTAAAGGAAAAGGTTTCCAAGGTGTTGTTAAGCGTCATGGTTTTGCTGGTGTGGGTCAAGCGACTCACGGTCAACATAACCGTCTTCGTGCTCCAGGTTCTATTGGTGCATGTTCTTATCCTGCAAGAGTATTCAAAGGAATGCGTATGGCCGGACAAATGGGTAACGAAAGAGTTACTGTTCAAAATCTTCAAGTGATCAAAGTAATACCAGAACACAATCTTTTATTGATTAAAGGTTCTGTTCCAGGTGCTAAAGGTTCAATCTTATTAATTGAAAAATAATGGAACTGAGCGTATATAATGTAAAAGGTGAAGATACCGGAAGAAAGGTAACTTTAAGCGATGCTATCTTTGGTATTGAACCAAATGATCATGCTATTTACTTAGATGTAAAGCAGTATTTGGCTAACCAACGTCAAGGAACTCACAAATCGAAAGAGAGAAGTGAATTGTCAGGTAGTAGACGTAAGCTTATTAAGCAAAAAGGTGGCGGCGGTGCTCGTCGTGGTGATATTAAATCTCCTCTTTTAGTAGGTGGTGCTCGTTGTTTCGGTCCTAGACCAAGAGACTATGAGTTCAAACTTAACAAAAAGGTGAAAGGTCTTGCTCGTAGATCTGCTTTGACTTACAAAGCACAAAGCGATGCAATTTTAGTTGTGGAAAATTTCAATATGGAAACTCCTAAAACTAAGGAATTTATCACTATCACAAAAAATCTGAAAGTCGCTGATAAAAAGCTTCTTTTGGTGCTTTCTGAGAGAAATAATTTTGTATATTTGTCTTCTCGTAATCTTGAAAAGACAAGTATTATAACTGCTTCTGAATTAAATACTTATAAGATCCTAAATACTGGTTGTTTAGTTCTTACAGAAAGTTCAGTTGCTGCTATTGAAAATCTTTTTAAAGCATAAGGAGGAAAATAATGGGAATTATTATTAAACCTATTGTAACAGAGAAGCAAACTGCAATTACCGAGAAGATGTCAAATCGTTTTGGTTTTAGAGTTTCTCCTGCTGCTAATAAGTTGCAAATTAAACAGGCTATTGAAGATATGTATAAAGTAACAGTAGTGGACGTAAACACGATGAATTACTCTGGAAAGAGAAAAAGTCGTAATACAAAAGCTGGCGTTGTTCACGGTAAACAATCTTCTTTTAAGAAAGCCATCGTAACGTTGAAAGACGGTGAATCAATTGATTTCTTTAGTAATATCTAAATAGAAAAATGGGAATACGGAAATTAAAGCCCACAACACCGGGGCAGAGACACAAAGTTATTGGTGCATTTGATACAATCACTGCAAGTACACCAGAAAAGTCTCTTGTAATAGGTAAAAAAAATACCGGAGGTCGTAACAACACTGGTAAAATGACAATGCGCTACTTAGGTGGTGGTCATAAGCAAAAGTATCGTTTTATCGATTTCAAGAGAAACAAGGATGGCATTCCTGCTACAGTAAAAACGATTGAGTATGATCCAAATCGTACTTCTCGTATCGCTTTATTGTATTACGTTGACGGAGCAAAAAGTTATATTATTGCTCCAAACGGATTGGAAGTTGGTCAAACAGTGATGTCAGGTAGCGAAGCAGCTCCTGAAGTAGGTAATACTTTACCTTTAGTAAACATACCAGTTGGTACTATTGTTCACAACGTTGAATTACGTCCAGGACAAGGTGCTAAATTGGTTCGTTCGGCAGGTGCTTTTGCACAGCTAACTTCAAGAGAAGGTGACTATGTGATTTTGAGAATGCCTTCAGGGGAAACACGTAAGATTCTTTCATCTTGTAAAGCTACAGTTGGAAGTGTTGGTAACTCTGATCACGCACTTGAGAAATCAGGTAAAGCCGGTCGCTCAAGATGGCTTGGTCGTCGTCCTCGTAACCGTGGAGTTGTAATGAATCCAGTTGATCACCCAATGGGTGGTGGTGAAGGACGTTCGTCTGGAGGTCATCCTAGATCTAGAAAAGGCTTATTAGCTAAGGGCTTGAAAACAAGAGCACCTAAGAAGCACTCTTCTAAGTATATTGTTGAGAGAAGAAAGAAGTAAACTGATTAATTAAGTAAACTATGAGTCGTTCGTTAAAAAAAGGCCCGTATATTAATATAAAGCTTGAAAAGAAAGTACTGACATTAAATGAGTCAGATAAAAAAGCTGTAATTAAGACATGGGCAAGAGCTTCAATGATTTCGCCTGATTTTGTAGGCCATACTATTGCAGTTCATAATGGAAATAAATTTATTCCTGTTTTTGTAACCGAAAACATGGTTGGTCACAAGTTAGGTGAGTTTTCACCAACTCGTACATTCCGTGGTCATGGTGGTAACAAGAAAAAGTAATTACTAACAGGAATTCAGGGTCTGAAATAAAAAAGAATCAATTAAATGGGTGCTAGAAAAAGAATATCAGCCGAAAAAAGAAAAGAAGCCCAAAAAACCATGTATTTTGCTACATTGCAGAATGTACCTACTTCACCGCGTAAAATGCGCTTAGTTGTAGATATGATTCGTGGAATGGAAGTTAGTAGAGCCCTTGGTGTTTTGAAGTTTTCTAATAAAGAAGCTGCTGCTAGAGTAGAGAAATTGCTTCGTTCTGCTGTTGCCAATTGGGAACAGAAGAATGAGCGCAAAGCAGATAGTGGTGAGTTGTTCATAACTTCAGTAAGTGTAGATTCTGCTACAATGTTGAAGAGAATGAGACCAGCTCCACAAGGAAGAGGATACAGAATTCGTAAACGCTCGAATCACGTTTCTCTGTTTGTAGATACACGTAATAACGAGAGTCAAAATTAATTGTAGATGGGACAAAAAGTTAATCCGATTAGTAATCGTTTAGGAATTATCCGTGGTTGGGATTCCAATTGGTATGGCGGCAATAAATATGGCGAAACTTTGTTAGAAGATAGCAAAATTCGTAAATATTTAAATGCTCGTTTAGCTAAAGCAAGTGTATCACGTATTGTTATTGAACGTACATTGAAATTGGTTACAATTACTGTATGTACGTCACGTCCAGGTATCATTATTGGTAAAGGTGGTCAAGAAGTAGACAAATTGAAAGAGGAGTTGAAAAAAATTACTGACAAAGAGGTTCAAATTAACATCTTTGAAGTAAAAAGACCTGAACTGGATGCTGTTATTGTTGCTAATAATATTGCTCGTCAATTAGAAGGTAAGATTGCTTACCGTCGTGCCATCAAGATGGCGATTGCAGCTACCATGAGAATGGGTGCAGAGGGTATTAAAGTGCAAGTTTCTGGTCGTTTGAATGGTGCTGAAATGGCTCGTTCAGAAATGTATAAAGAAGGAAGAACTCCGTTGCATACACTTAGAGCTGACATTGATTATGCTCTTGCTGAAGCGTTAACAAAGGTAGGTTTACTTGGTGTTAAAGTTTGGATTTGCAAAGGCGAAGTATATGGTAAAAGAGATTTATCTCCGAACTTTACTTCTACAAAAGATGCAGGTCGTAGAACTGATAATGCTGGTGGCAGTAGAGAGAAGAACTTCAAAAGAAGAAAACCTAATCGTTAAACGTTAGAATAAAGAACAGATGTTACAACCAAAAAAGACAAAGTTCAGAAGACAACAAAAAGGTCGCATGAAGGGCAATGCTCAACGCGGTACTCAGTTGGCTTTTGGTTCTTTTGGAATAAAGTCATTAGAGACGAAATGGATTACAGGTCGTCAAATTGAGGCAGCCCGTATTGCAGTAACGCGTCATATGCAGCGTCAAGGTCAAGTTTGGGTAAGAATTTTCCCAGATAAGCCAATTACAAAGAAGCCTGCAGAGGTACGTATGGGTAAAGGTAAAGGTGCGCCAGAAGGTTTTGTGGCTCCCGTTACTCCAGGTCGTTTGATTTTCGAGATTGAAGGAGTTTCTTTTGAAACAGCTAAAGAAGCATTACGCTTGGCTGCTCAAAAGCTTCCAGTTACTACTAAGTTTGTAGTTCGACGTGACTATGATGTTCAAAATCAAAATGTGTAATTGTTATGAAGATTGCAGAAATTAGAGAATTAAGTACAAAGGAATTGTTAGAGAGAATTGATGCAGAAGTAACTATTCTAGATCAGAAAGTTATCAACCATGCAATCTCTCCTTTGGATAACCCTGCACAAATTATGCAACAACGCAGGTTGGTAGCTCGTTTGAAAACAGAGTTACGTCAAAGAGAACTTAACAAATAAAATCAATAGAGCCTGATGGAAACTAGAAGATTAAGAAAAGAGAGAACTGGTGTTGTTGCTAGTAACAAGATGGTTAAAAGCATCACTGTTGCTATCAAATGGAAAGAGAAACATCCTATTTACGGTAAGTTTGTAAACAAAACTAAAAAATATCATGCTCATGATGAAAATAATGAGTGTAATATTGGTGATACTGTGAAAATTATGGAAACTCGTCCATTGAGCAAGACCAAGAGATGGAGATTAGTTCAAATAATAGAAAGAGCTAAGTAACATGATACAACAAGAATCAAGATTAGTCGTAGCAGACAATAGTGGAGCTAAAGAGGCTATGTGTATCCGCGTTTTGGGCGGAACAAGAAAGCGTTATGCTTCAGTTGGAGACGTTATCGTAGTAGCAATTAAAAATGTAATCCCTTCTAGCGATGTTAAGAAGGGTACAGTTACTAAAGCTATTATTGTACGTACAAAAAAAGAAATTCGCCGTCAAGACGGTTCTTATATTCGTTTTGATGATAATGCTTGTGTTCTTTTGAATGCAGGTGGTGATATCCGAGGTAGTCGTATTTTTGGCCCAGTTGCAAGAGAACTTCGTGCAACAAATATGAAAATTGTTTCATTAGCGCCAGAGGTACTTTAATTAGTAAAAAAATAGGTAATGAGCAAATTACATATAAAGAAGGGCGATGTTGTATTCGTTAATACTGGAGTAGATAAGGGTAAGACTGGTCGTGTTTTACAGATGGTTGTAAAAAACAGTCGTGCCGTTGTTGAAGGTATTAATATGGTGTCTAAGCACACCAAGCCTAATGCAAAAAATCCGCAAGGAGGAATTGAAAAGAAAGAAGCTCCTATCCATATTTCCAATTTAAATGTAGTTGATCCTAAATCAGGTGAAGCTACAAGAATTGGTAGAAAATTGGATGAGAATGGAGTTTTAGTACGTTATTCTAAAAAATCAGGAGAGGAGATTAAGTAATGAGTAACACTGCCAGTCTTAAGAAAGATTATCAAGATAGGATTATTCCTGCATTGATGGAAGAGTTTGGTTACAAATCAGTAATGCAAGCGCCTGTGTTAAAAAAGATAGTTATTAATCAAGGTTTGGGTATGGCTGCTGCTGACAAAAAAATCATAGATGTTGCGATTAGCGAATTGTCTACGATTACAGGTCAAAAAGCTGTTGCTACTTTATCTAAGAAAGATATATCTAACTTTAAGTTGCGTAAAAAAATGCCTATTGGTGTTATGGTAACTTTGCGTAGAGAGCAAATGTATGAGTTTTTAGAAAGACTTGTAAGAATTGCTTTACCACGTATCCGTGACTTCAAAGGTATCGAAAGTAAATTGGATGGCCGTGGTAACTATACCTTGGGTATTCAAGAGCAAATCATTTTCCCTGAAATTAATATTGAAAATATTACTAAAATATTGGGAATGAATATTACCTTTGTAACTTCTGCGCAAACAGATGAAGAAGGTTATGCTCTAATGAGAGAATTTGGTTTGCCTTTTAAAAACGCAAAAAAGAGTAAGTAGTTATGGCTAAAGAATCAATGAAAGCCCGTGAGGTTAAAAGAGCTAAACTGGTAGCGAAATATGCAGATAAAAGAGCTCAGCTTAAAGCTGAAGGAAATTATGATGCTTTACAAGCTTTACCTAAAAACGCTTCTCCTGTAAGATTACACAATCGTTGTAGTATTACTGGTAGACCTAAAGGTTTTATTCGTCAGTTTGGAGTTTCTCGTATTCAATTTAGAGAAATGGCTTCTGCAGGTTTAATCCCTGGAGTAAGAAAAGCAAGTTGGTAAATTATTTTTTGTTTAAATATTGTCCAGATTTTCTGGATCAATTTAATTAATTATTATATGACAGATCCTATTGCAGATTATTTGACAAGATTGCGTAATGCAATTAAGGCAAAACACAGAGTTGTTGAAGTGCCGTCGTCAAATTTAAAAAAAGAACTTACAAAGATTCTTTTTGACAAAGGCTACATTCTTAATTTTAAGTTTGTAGAAGAAGGTCCACAAGGTTCAATTAAGATTGCCTTAAAGTATGACCAAGTTAACAAGGTTAATGCAATTAAGAAACTCGGTAGAGTTTCTACTCCAGGTTTACGTAAATATGTTGGGTACAAAGACATGCCAAGAGTATTGAACGGTTTGGGTATTGCTGTACTTTCTACTTCTAAAGGTGTTATGACTGACAAAGAAGCCCGTGAACTAAAAATTGGTGGCGAAGTTTTATGTTACGTTTATTAATTTAGGAGGAAAAAGTATGTCAAGAATAGGAAAATTGCCAATTCAAGTACCAGCAGGAGTTAACGTAACAATCAACAATGGTGTTGTTACTGTTAAAGGTACAAAAGGAGAACTCGTTCAAGAGGTTAGTAGCGATATGATTGTAACATTCGAAGAGGGTGTTATTCTAGTTGCAAGACCTTCAGACGACAAAAAGCATCGTGCTTTGCATGGTCTATACCGTTCGTTAATCAATAATATGGTTATTGGTGTATCAGAAGGATACAAAAAAGAGTTAGAATTAGTTGGAGTAGGTTACAGAGCTTCTAATGCTGGTCAAGTATTAGATTTATCTTTAGGTTTTACCCACAATATCTTTTTAAAATTACCAAAAGAAATTATTGTTGAAACGAAATCAGAGAGAAATAAGAATCCTCTTATTATCCTTGAATCGGCAGACAAGCAGCTACTAGGACAAGTTTGTTCGAAAATTCGCTCTTTTAGAATGCCTGAACCATATAAAGGTAAAGGTATCAGGTTTGTTGGCGAAATTATTCGTAGAAAGTCCGGTAAGTCAGCAGGTAAGTAATCTACGTAAACTGAAATTAGCATGACAACAAAGGAAGAAAGAAGATTAAAGATAAAACGAAGCGTACGTAACAAAATCTCAGGAACTACTGAGCGTCCGCGTTTAACTGTGTTTAGAAGTAACAAACAGATTTATGCTCAAGTTATTGACGACACAACTGGTAAAACGCTTGCATCTGCTTCATCATTGAAGATGGAAGTTAGCGCACCAAAGAAAGAAGTTGCTATTAAAGTTGGAGAACAAATAGCTAAAGTTTCTTTAGAAGCAGGAGTACAAACAGTAGTGTTTGACCGTAACGGTTACCTGTATCATGGAAGAGTTAAACAATTAGCTGATGCTGCTAGAAATAGCGGTCTTAAATTTTAATAAAGATGGCAGGAATTAATAATAGAGTTAAATCGACTAACGACATAGAGTTGAAGGATCGATTGGTAGCAATCAACCGTGTAACGAAAGTTACAAAGGGTGGTCGTACTTTCAGTTTTGCTGCTATCGTTGTAGTAGGTGACGAGAATGGTGTTGTAGGTTGGGGTCTTGGTAAAGCTGGTGAAGTTACAACAGCAATTGCTAAAGGCGTTGAAGCTGCAAAGAAAAACTTAATCAAAGTCCCAGTATACAAAGGTACTATCCCTCATGAGCAATTAGCTAAATTTGGTGGTGCTGAAGTATTTGTTAAACCAGCATCTCACGGTACTGGAGTTAAAGCTGGTGGTGCGATGCGTGCGGTACTTGAGAGTGTAGGTATTACTGATGTTTTGGCTAAGTCTAAAGGATCATCTAATCCACATAACCTTGTAAAGGCAACAATTGCAGCTTTAGGTGAGTTAAGAAGCCCACTTTCAGTTGCTCAAAATAGAGGTATATCTGTAGAAAAAGTATTTAGAGGTTAATTTGAATAATATAATGGAAACAATAAAAATTAAGCAAGTAAAGAGCAGAATTAAGTGTCCTAGAGTTCAAAAATTAACTTTAGATGCACTTGGACTGAGAAAGATGAATAAAGTAGTAGAGCATGATGCTTCTCCTGCCATCTTGGGTATGATTGAGAAAGTGAAACATTTAGTTTCAATTATTAAGTAATAATTGGTTGAAAAAATAATAAATACGATATGAATTTATCAAATTTAAAACCTGCAGAAGGATCTACAAAAACTAGAAAAAGAATCGGACGTGGTCAGGGTTCTGGTTTAGGTGGTACTTCTACTAGAGGTCATAAAGGTGCTAAGTCTAGATCTGGTTATTCTAAGAAAGTCGGATTTGAAGGTGGTCAGATGCCAATTCAAAGAAGATTACCTAAATTTGGTTTTAAAAACATTAACAGAGTAGAATATAAAGCTGTAAATCTATCAACTATCCAACTTTTAGCTGAAGGGCAAGAGTTGTCTAAGATTGGTGTTGCTGAGCTTCGCGCAGCAGGATTTATCTCTTCTACTCAACTTGTTAAGATTTTAGGTACTGGAGTACTTACTGCGAAAGTAGAGGTCGAGGCTAACGGTTTTTCAAAATCAGCTGAAGCTGCTATTTTGGCTGCTGGTGGAACCATTGTTAAACTCTAAGTTATGAGAGTAATTGAAACAATTAAAAATATTTGGAATATTGAGGATCTGCGCAATCGGATCCTCACTACTCTGTTATTAATTGCGGTATACCGCTTTGGTACTTATGTAGTTCTTCCAGGTATCGATCCACAGGCTTTATCGTCGTTACAAGAACAAACTAGAGGTGGTTTATTAGCTCTTTTAGATATGTTCTCTGGTGGTGCATTTTCTAACGCTTCAATTTTTGCGTTAGGAATTATGCCTTATATCTCAGCATCAATTGTTATGCAATTGTTAGCTATTGCTGTGCCTTCTTTTCAGAAACTTCAACGTGAAGGTGAGAGTGGTAGAAGGAAGATTAACCAATGGACTAGATATTTGACTGTTTTGATTCTGATGTTTCAAGGACCAACATATCTTATTAACTTAAGTGTTCAACTTAAAAGTGCAGGAGCAGCACTACCTGAAGGATTATGGTTTACCATTTCTTCTACGGTAATACTTGCTGCAGGAAGCATGTTTATCCTTTGGTTAGGAGAAAAAATAACAGACAAAGGAATTGGAAATGGAATCTCATTTATAATTCTTATAGGTATTATTGCTAGACTACCGCTTTCTATATTCGAAGAACTTGTTTCTAGAATTAATGAGAAAACTGGAGGTTTAGTTATGTTCTTATTTGAGAGTGTGTTTCTTTTGGCAGTTATTGCTGGTGCTATTTTACTTGTTCAAGGAACAAGAAAGATACCTGTTCAATATGCTAAAAAAATAGTTGGAAGTAAACAATTTGGTGGAGCAAGACAGTATATTCCTTTAAAGGTAAATGCTGCTAACGTTATGCCAATTATCTTTGCTCAAGCTATCATGTTCATTCCTATCTCTATTGTTGGCTTTTCAAATACAGAGGCTGGAGGCTTTTGGTCTGCTTTTATGGATAATACTGGATTTTTATACAACTTTGTTTTCGCAATGTTGATTATTCTATTCACCTATTTCTATACTGCAATAACCATCAATCCTACACAAATGGCTGATGATTTAAAAAGAAATAATGGTTTTATACCAGGTATCAAACCTGGTAGTCATACTAAAGATTATTTAGATACTATAATGGATCGTATTACTTTACCTGGTGCAATATTTCTTGCATTAGTTGCAATTATGCCTGCATTTGCGCAAGTTTTAGGTGTAAGTATGCAATTCTCTCAATTTTTTGGGGGTACTTCATTATTGATCTTAGTAGGTGTAGTTCTTGATACTTTACAACAAGTAGAAAGTCATCTATTAATGCGTCATTATGATGGGCTTCTTAAATCTGGAAGAATTAAAGGTCGTTCTGGTTCAGTTGCGGTAAATTAAAACCATGATTTATTTAAAAACAAATGAAGAAATAGAGTTGATGCGATTATCAAATCAACTCGTTGGTAAAACTTTAGCCGAGGTTGCTAAAGTGATTAAACCAGGAGTTTCGACACTCGAATTAGATAAAGTTGCTGAAGCATTTATCAGAGATAATGGTGCCACCCCAGCCTTTTTAGGCTATGGTGGATTTCCAAACTCTCTTTGTACATCAGTGAATGATCACGTTGTGCATGGTATACCTTCAGCTTCTACAATTCTTAAAGAAGGTGATATCGTTTCTGTTGATTGTGGTACTTTTATGAATGGTTTTGTTGGCGATTCTGCTTATACATTTTGTGTAGGTGAAGTTGATCCAGCTATTCAGGATTTACTACGCACAACGAAAGAATCACTTTATAAAGCGATCTCTGTAGTAGGAGATGGTGTAAGACTGGGTAATGTAAGTCATGCGGTTCAATCTTATTGTGAATCAAAAGGCTATTCGGTTGTAAGGGAATTAGTAGGGCATGGCATCGGCAGAAAAATGCATGAGGCTCCTGAAGTTCCTAACTATGGTAAACATGGTTCAGGTATATTATTGAAATCGGGTATGTGTATTTGCATAGAACCGATGATCAATATGGGAACTAAGAATGTAATTTTTGAAAAAGATGGATGGACGATTCGTACAAGAGATCGTAAACCTTCGGCACACTTTGAACATTGCATAGCAATTGTAGATGGTGATGTTCAAATTTTATCTTCATTTGATTATATAGAAAAAGTTTTAAACGAAACTGCAATTAATTATTAGATTTATGGCTAAACAGTCGGCAATTGAACAAGATGGAGTTATTATTGAAGCATTATCTAATGCGATGTTTCGTGTTGAATTAGAAAATGGACATGAGATAACGGCTCATATATCTGGAAAAATGCGTATGCATTACATTAAAATTCTTCCAGGAGATAAGGTTAGAGTGGAGATGTCTCCATATGATTTGACAAAAGGAAGAATTGCTTTTAGATACAAATAAAAAAATAAAGATATGAAAGTAAGAGCATCTTTAAAGAAACGTACCGCTGATTGCAAAATTGTAAGAAGAAAAGGGCGTTTATATGTTATTAACAAGAAGAATCCTAAGTATAAACAACGTCAAGGATAATTTATTATTTTTGAAATAATTATTAGTAAGTAATATGGCTATAAGAATAGTTGGTGTAGACTTGCCACAGAACAAAAGAGGTGAAGTGGCCTTGACTTATATCTTTGGAATAGGTCGTAGTAGAGCAAACACAGTTTTGGAAAAAGCTGGTGTAGATCGTGATATTAAGGTTAAAGACTGGACAGACGATCAAGCTGCTAAAGTACGCGAGATAATCGGTGCTGAGTTTAGAGTTGAAGGAGATCTTCGTTCTGAGATTAGCTTGAACATTAAGCGTTTAATGGATATTGGTTGTTACAGAGGTGTTCGTCACCGTATTGGATTGCCATTAAGAGGTCAGAGCACGAAGAATAATGCTCGTACTAGAAAAGGTAAGAAAAAAACAGTTGCAAATAAGAAAAAAGCTACTAAATAATAAGAGTTGATATGGCAAAGAAATCAGTCGCAACGAAAAAAAGAAATGTAAAGGTAGACGCTTACGGACAAGCTCATATCCATTCATCGTTCAACAATATTATTATCTCTCTAGCAAACAGCGAAGGTCAAGTGATCAGCTGGTCTTCTGCTGGTAAGATGGGTTTTAGAAGTTCGAAAAAGAATACACCTTATGCTGCTCAAATGGCAGCTCAAGATTGTGCTAAAGTAGCATTTGATCTTGGACTTAGAAAAGTTAAAGTGTATGTTAAAGGACCAGGTAATGGTCGTGAGTCAGCTATCAGGACTATTCACGGTGCAGGTATTGAAGTAACTGAAATTGTAGATGTTACTCCACTTCCACACAACGGTTGTCGTCCTCCTAAGAAGAGAAGAGTATAAAATTACTAATCATTCTTTTATCATTGAATCAATGATTGTGAGTTGATTATTCGTAATCATCTCATCAATCGTTCCTGCACGGGGTTGGTTTAAATAGAAAATTAAATTATTAAAATATGGCTAGATATACAGGACCAAAGAGCAGAATTGCTAGAAAATTTGGTGAAGCTATTTTTGGAGCAGATAAAGTTCTTTTGAAAAAGAATTATCCTCCAGGACAACACGGAAACGCTAGAAAGAAGAAAACTTCTGAATACGGCACCCAGCTTCGTGAGAAGCAAAAAGCTAAATACACTTATGGTGTATTAGAGAAACAATTTAGAAATATGTTCGAGAAAGCATCTCGTCATAAAGGTATTACTGGTGAGGTTTTATTACAATTGTTAGAAATGCGTTTAGATAATGTTGTTTATCGTTTAGGTATTGCACCTACTAGATCTGCAGCTCGTCAGCTTGTTTCTCACCGTCACATCACTGTTGATGGTAAGGTTGTAAACATTCCTTCTTATGCAGTTAAGCCTGGTCAAATCATCGCAGTAAGAGAGAAATCTAAATCTCTTGAAATTATTGCTGATGCATTAGCTGGATTTAATCACAGTAAGTACCCTTGGATAGAGTGGGATCAAGCTTCTTCAACTGGTAAGTTAATTCACGTACCAGAAAGAGTTGACATTCCTGAAAGCATTAAAGAGCAGTTAATCGTAGAATTGTATTCTAAATAATAATTGATTCCATGGCGATATTAGCATTTCAAAAGCCCGATAAAGTATTAATGATAGAAGCGGATAACTTCTTTGGTAAGTTTGAGTTTCGTCCGCTGGAACCTGGTTATGGCATTACAGTAGGTAATGCTTTGCGCCGTATTCTTCTTTCGTCTTTAGATGGTTTTGCTATTACTTCTGTAAAGATCGAAGGTGTTGACCATGAATTTGGTACAATTGCTGGAGTTATTGAAGATGTAACTAACATTATTTTAAATCTTAAACAAGTAAGATTTAAACATATTGTAGACGATATTGAGAGTGAAAAAGTAAGTATTACTGTTTCGGGTTCCGAAGTGTTCAAAGCTGGCGATATTAATAATCAATTAACCGGGTTTGAAGTATTGAATCCTGAGTTAGTAGTTTGTCATTTGGATGCTAACAGTAGTTTCCAAATTGAATTAACAATCGACAAAGGTAGAGGTTATGTTCCAGCTGACGAAAATAGAGATGCGAATGCAGATCTTCAAGTAATTGCTGTTGATTCTATCTTTACTCCAATTCGTAATGTTAAATTCACTGTTGAGAATTTTAGAGTTGAGCAAAAGACTGACTACGAAAAATTGATTCTTGATATTACTACTGACGGATCTATTCATCCTAAAGAGGCTTTAAAAGAAGCTGCAAAAATCTTAATTCACCACTTCATGCTTTTCTCTGATGAGAAAATTGCAATTGAAACTGTTGATGTAGATGGCAATGAGGAGTTTGATGAGGAAGTTCTTCATATGAGACAATTGCTTAAGAGCAAATTATCTGATATGGATCTATCTGTAAGAGCATTGAATTGTTTGAAAGCAGCTGATGTTGAAACATTAGGAGAATTGGTTAAATTCAATAAAAATGACTTATTGAAGTTTAGAAATTTTGGTAAGAAATCACTCACTGAGTTAGATGAATTGCTAGAAAATCTAAATCTATCATTCGGTATGGATATCACGAAATATAAATTAGACAAAGAGTAAACCTATGAGACATAATAAAAAATTCAATCATTTAGGTCGTACTAATACTCACCGTGCTGCGATGCTTTCTAACATGGCATCTTCTTTAATTCAGCACAAGAGAATTTTTACTACTACAGCTAAAGCTAAAGCGCTTCGCAAATTTATCGAGCCTTTGATCACAAGATCAAAAGACGACTCTACAAGTTCAAGAAGAATTGTATTTAGCACATTGCAAGATAAGTATGCAGTAACAGAATTGTTCCAAGAGATCGCACAAAAAATTGGTGATCGTCCAGGTGGTTATACAAGAATAATCAAAACTGGTCATCGTCTTGGTGATAACGCAGCAATGTGTTTCATCGAATTGGTTGATTTCAACGACAATATGGCTAAAGAAACTGTTGCACCAAAAGCTACTAGAGCAAGACGTTCTAAGAAAAAAGCTGATGTTGAGACTGCTGCAGACGATGCAGTTGTTGTTGCAGAATAAGCTATACAGTTAGCATTTACTTGCTACTTGTATCAATATATAAACTCTTTATGTTCACAATTCTACAGGATTGTGACATAAAGAGTTTTTTTATTGACATCTATCTCACTTTTTCATTTTCAATTTAATAATCGATCTTTTTTTGTATATATTTGTGGTAAATAGCTTTGCTTATCATCATGTATACACACTTTTATTCTTCATCTAATCTATATCATGCTTCGGTACCTCATCTAATGGGGACTCGTTTTGATGTGCTGCTGTTTGGTGCATCAGAGGTATTTTTAGCAGACGTATGGAAAGATATTTATGAAACAGTTGAACGCTTGGAGTCTATCTTTAATCGTTTTGATGCCACAAGTACTGTTTCGTTACTGAATGCACGTGCTATACATTCCCCTGTTCATGTTGATCCTTTAATGTGGAATGTATTGTTATCCGCTCAACACTATAATCATCTCACTGCTGGATTATTTGATATTACCTTAGGATTTGCAGATTCTGTGATATTAGATCCAGCTGTGCACACTGTTGCTTTTAAATCAAAAGATGTATCGCTTGATTTTGGAGGATATGCCAAGGGTTTTGCTTTGCAGACTATTTTGGATACCTTAGCAGCACATTCGATTACTTCTGCATTTTTAAATTTCGGCGATAGTTCTATAACTGCACTTGGCGAACATCCACTTGCATCTACTTGGAATGTTGGTGTTAGTAATCCATATAATAAAGAGCAACTGCTAGTGAATCTTCCACTCATTAATCAATCGTTATCTGTTTCGGGAAACATGCCCTCTCACCCTGTCCATATTTGCAATCCTTTGGATCGGACATTTATTGATTCTAGGAAAATGAGCTATGTCGTAGCTGCAAATCCTTTGGATGTGGAGGTGTTATCTACTGTTGCTATGGTAGCGACTGCAAGTCAGTTTGAAACGATTGCACTCAATTTTGAATTAGATAAATATAAAATATATAACGAATTATGAAATCACTAACTAATATAAATCCTATTGATACAGGTCGTAGAGACTTTATCAAACACGCTGGTACGCTTGGTACGGCTGGTGTACTATTCTCTACTTTTCCCTGGCTTCAATCTTGTAAAGAAGAAGAAAAAATGAAAGTTGATAAACAGAAAGTCAAATTAGCCATTATTGGTACCGGATCACGTGGTCAATACCACATGAATAATCTACTAAAGATGGACCACGTTGAAGTTGTTGCACTTTGCGATAATTACGCACCAAATCTAAGTATAGCATCTGCTATTTTTCCACACGCGCGTACGTTCGACGATTATCATAAACTGTTGGAATGTAAAGATATTCAAGCAGTACTTATTGCAGCCCCACTTTTTGCACATGCTCCACTTACAATTGATGCTTTAGCAGCTGGTAAACATGTTTTTTGTGAGAAGTCGATGGCTCTAACATTAGATGATTGTCTAGCGATGTACAGAGCTTATAAGAATTCGGGGAAGGTATTATATATCGGACAGCAACGTCTTTTCGATACTAAATATTTGAAAGCGATGGAGATGATTCATAAAGGCGTACTTGGTGATGTTTGTGGTGTTCGTAGTTATTGGTTCAGAAATAACGATTGGAAACGTCCTGTAACCTCTCCTGATCTTGAAAAACAGATTAACTGGAGACTTTACAAAGACCTATCAGGTGGATTAATGACTGAGTTAGCCACACATCAACTACAAGTTGGTAACTGGGCGATGCAGATGATTCCAGATAAGATTATGGGTACAGGAAGTATTGTTCATTGGAAAGATGAGCGCGAAGTTTACGACAATGTTAGCTTAATCTACAGCTATGCCAACGGTGTAACGATGAATTACGAATCGCTTATCTCCAATAAATTCAACGGTTTAGAAGAGCAGATATTAGGAACTAAAGGTACAGTCGAATTAGAAAAAGGTCGCTATTACTTTGACGAAGCCGAACCAGCCCCAGGTATTATGCAATTAATAAATCAGATAGAGCATAAAGTTTTAGACGATGTAGCCTTTGCAGGTCCGAGTTGGGTACCAGAAACAGCGAATGTAAACAAAGGATTCTTAATAGACGAAAATGCAAGCACTACCTCAGGATCATCTTCGGTTGGAGCTGTCGGTGATGGATCTTTTGAATTGCTTGAAGCCTTCTGTACCTCAGCTATCACAGGCGAGAATGCGCCGAACCTTGTCGAAGAGGCCTATTACTCTTCCGTATTAGCCCTACTAGGCTTACAAGCTATCGAAGAGCAGCGCGTAATAACGTTCCCTGACGCATATAAAATTCCTTACTTAAACTTTATGTAATTATGAAAGATATCCTTTTTACAGTTAAACGTCAGCAAGTTGAGTTGTTTTATTTGTTAGTCTCATTCTTAGTAGTCTGTTTGGTAAATGTATATGCCATTATTCAGTTCTCAACACCATGGAGCGAACTTTGGACACAAATGGTACGTGTATTGATTCTAACAGCATTGGTTTATGGAGCAACAGTTATAATTCGTTTCGTAATTTATATAACACAACATTATATACTTAAGAATATTCAAGCGAAGAAGCGATAGATAAAACAGCACACGTTTATAAGCATAAACGAGCTGTTTCTTATATTAAGCTAGCGAAGTATCTTATCGAACTTTATTTAAAATAAAGCATTCGATAAGGTACTTCGCTAGCTTTTTTTTTGATCAATAGTTATTATATAAATAACGCTTAATACTTTTCTTAGGTGTTTTCTCAAACTCCGTTGGGTATAGTTGAATTGCTGAGATCGACTCAAAAGGAGCAACAATTTTATTTAGCTCTTTTCTATTCTCATCCATTACAGCTTGAATATCATCGTGTACCACACCAGCATCATCTAGCGAATCGTAATCTGGGTATACTAGAGCGACTAACTTCTGACCTTTTTCGATCACTAAACTTTCCATTACAAACGGAAGGTTATTCAATTTAGCCTCAATTTCTTCTGGATAAATATTCTGACCACTTGCACCTAGAATCATTGATTTGCTACGTCCACGGATATAGATACGGTTGTCGTGATCTATTGTTCCAAGATCGCCCGTTCTCAACCAATTATCTTCAGTGAATATTTCTTGCGTAGCTTCTTTATTTTTATAATATCCGAGCATTACGTTTTCTCCTGATACTTGAATTTCACCTGCTATGTTGTATGGATCGCTCGAATCTATGCGTACTTGCATAATATCCTTCAATACCTGTCCGCACGAACCTGCTATGAAGTCTGCTGGTTTATCATAACTGATTAGCGGACCACATTCTGTCATTCCGTATCCAACAGTTAGGGGGAAATTTATTTTGCGTAAAAAATCTTCTACCTCACCATTCAGTGGCGCACCTCCGATAATAATCTCTCTTAATCGTCCACCAAAGGCGATCATTAGTTTCTCTTGAAACTTAGCATATACGCGATCTCCAACGTATGGGATATTCAGTGCAATCTTAACAGAGCGTTTGTTTAGCTGTGGAAGGATTGTTTTCTTATATATCTTTTCCAAGATAAGCGGCACACTGAGTATGAGGTTTGGTTTTACCTCTTCTAGTGCCTTTAGTAATATTTTGGGAGATGGAACCTTGCCTAAAAGTGTAACGTGCACACCTACTGCCAAGGGCAATAAGAAATTAAAAGCACAGCTATAGGTATGTGCGAGTGGTAAAAAGCAAAGCTCTTCGTCCCCTTTCACTAAAATTTCACGATCTCTTGCAAATGTTACATTTCCCGCTAGGTTATTTCCTGTAATCATTACACCCTTACTAAAACCAGTTGTTCCGGATGTATAGTTTAGGAGTACAATTTTATCATTACCCTGTGTTACATAGCGGACATCATCCTTTGTAAATCCGTTAGGATAGCGCTCTGCCATCTTCTCATCGATATGATTTACAAACTTCTGAATATATTCACCATCACGTTGATGTACACATCTAAAATCTGAAAGAGAGAATACAGCTCTGATGTTTTGTATTTTCTCCTCCTCTAGTGAGTCCCAAATGCGGTTACTTGCAAACAAGAAAACGGATTCGGAATGATTAATAATATGATGTATATCGTTCGGATTAAAATCTTGAAGTATAGGTACAATAATTGCGCCATATGTAACGGCAGCCATATAGGTGATACACCACTGTGCAGTATCTTTTCCGACAAGGGCGATTTTATCTCCTTTTCTGATTTGACACTCTTTAAAGAGTAGATGTATTTTTGCAACCTCTAGCGCTACATCACTGTAAGCATAGGTCTCGTTTTTACTGTAATTTGTTAAAGCCGGAAGATCCCAATTTTCTTTGAAACTCTTCTCATAAATCTTAATAAAATTTTCTTTGATCATAGCACACTTGAGTGTAATTTGTGCAAAAATAGTTACATAATTGCAGATACACAACATAAATGTGTGATTACTTGCCCATTTTGTATAACTTTGCGTAGTAATATAGCTTAAAATGATAGATAAATCCGTATTTGAAAATAAGATAGCAGCCTACTATACATTGGGTTGCAAGCTCAACTTTGCCGAAACATCGGCTATAGGTAAATTATTAACTGCACAAGGTGTTCGCAGAGCCCGCAAAGGCGAAAAGGCGAATATTTGTATCGTTAATACCTGTTCTGTAACCGAGCTTGCAGACAAGAAATGTAGACAGACAATCCGTAAAATCGGCAAGTTGCACCCTGGTGCATTCGTTGTTGCTACGGGATGTTACGCACAACTCAAGCCCGAAGAGGTGTCGCACATTGAAGGTGTAGACCTCGTATTGGGTGCCGAGCAGAAATTAGATATTATCCAATACCTCGACGACTTAACCAAAAAGACTGACGGTGGATTAATCGTATCCTCAGACTCTAAAGATATACGCACCTTTACCCCCTCTTGTTCTGAAGAAGGACGTACGCGCCACTTCTTAAAAGTACAAGATGGATGTGATTATTTCTGCTCTTACTGCACCATCCCTTTTGCCCGTGGACGTAGCCGTAACGGAACGATCGCACAATTAGTTGCCCAAGCGCAAGAGGTGGCAGCCAGCGGAGGCAAAGAAATCGTATTGACAGGTGTCAATATTGGCGACTTTGGTAAATCTACCAACGAAACCTTTATCGACCTAATCAAAGCATTAGACAACGTAGAAGGCATCGAACGCTACCGTATCTCGTCTATCGAACCCAATTTGATAACCGACGAAGTGATCGATTTTGTAGCTGCCTCTAAACGCTTTGCCCCACACTTTCATATTCCATTGCAGTCGGGTAGTGATGCCGTGTTAGCGTTGATGCGTCGTAGATATACGACGGAACTCTTTACACATAAGATCACGAAGATTAAAGCGATCTTGCCTCACGCCTTTATCGGTGTAGACGTTATCGTGGGCACACGTGGCGAAACGGACGAACTGTTCGACGAAGCACGTCAATACATCGAAACATTAGACATCACGCAACTGCACGTATTCAGTTACTCGGAGCGTCCTGGCACACAAGCACTCAAGATTGCGCACGAAGTTTCGCCCCAAGCAAAACATGCACGCAGCGCTCAGGTGTTAGATCTTTCGGATCAAAAGCTACAAGCATTCTACACTTCGCAGATCGGAACATGCAAGAAAGTACTGTTCGAAGATACGCCCGAGGGGGAGTTAATGCACGGCTTTACGGAAAACTATGTAAAAGTAGAGCTTCCGTATAACGCAGCACTGCTTAATCAAGTATGTAACGTACAACTTCAAGCGTGGAACGAAGAGCGCACAGCCCTAACCGTTTCATTGGTCGATTCATTATAAATAAAAGAGATGCATATGCGTAGTTTCACCTATTCATTATTATATATTTGGGCATTAATCCATGCCCTTTTACCCTTACGTGTACTTTATGTATTATCAGATCTATTTTATCTGATAATATATAAGGTGATTGGGTATCGCTTGCGTGTGGTGCGGAGTAACTTAAAGAACTCCTTTCCTGAGAAAACTAGTGCCGAGTTGAAACAATTAGAGCGAGACTTCTATCACCACTTTTGCGATTATATTGTGGAGACAATCAAGCTATTGCATATCTCAAAGTCCGAAATACAGCGACGTGCACACATTACCAACCCAGAGTTAGTAAGCGATCTGATTGCTAAAGGACACACAACCTTTATCATTTACTTCGGGCATTATGGAAATTGGGAATGGTTCTCTTCTGCCCCTTTATGGTTAGAGGGTGTATCCATGTATCAAATATACCGTCCGCTTAAAAGCAAAGCTTTCGATAAACTATTTATTCAGTTGCGTAGCAAATTCGGTTCGTTTTGTCTGCCAAAGAATAATGTAGTGCGTGAGATGGTAGGTCTGAAAAAGCGACAAGAGCATGCCTTAGTAGGCTTTATGGCAGACCAAACGCCCTCAAGAGCTAACATCCACTATTGGAGTCGCTTCCTAAATCAGGAAACTCCGATCTATTCTGGACCAGAGCGTATTGCCCATAAACTAAACTTTCCCGTATTATATATGGATGTGCAGCGTATCAAACGTGGCTATTACGAGAGTGCTTTTCGCTTAGTATGCGAACACCCACAGC